>JAMOQK010000036.1 GCA_027064045.1 Sulfurimonas sp.
GCTGATTGTGGTAAATCTTCAAATTTTCTCACACCAACAGAGTTATCCCAACCTTTAAATGATTTATAAATTGGTTTTACATCTTCAAGATTTGATGGTAAATAATCTATCTCTTTTCCATCAACTTCATAAGCAACACAAACTTTAACCTCATCAAAACCGTCTAAAACATCAAGTTTCATCAAGGCCAATTCATCACATCCATTTAAACGACTTGCATATCTTGTTGCAACTGCATCAAACCAACCACATCTTCTAGCACGACCAGTTGTTGTTCCAAACTCATGTCCTTGCTCACCAAGTCTTTTACCATCTTCACCCATATCTTCAGTAGGAAAAGGTCCATTTCCAACACGAGTACAATATGCTTTTACTATCCCTGTAACTTTACCAATATCTTTTGGATTTATCCCAAGACCAGTACAAGCTCCTGCACTAACCGTCGCAGATGAAGTCACAAACGGATAAGTTCCATGGTCAATATCTAACATTGTCCCCTGAGCGCCTTCAAGTAAGATTTTTTTATCTTCATCTAATGCTTTCCAAACCATCTGAGTTGTATCTGTAATAAAAGGAGCAAGTTTGGCTTTATAGCTTTCTAACTCTTTTAAAAGTTCATCCTCTTTTGGTGTATCAATCTCATAAATATCAAAAATAGCTCTGTTTTGTTCAAAATAAGCGATGATAGCTGAACAAAGTTTTGCAGGGTTTAAAAGCTCACCACATCTAAAACCTGTACGATTAATTTTATCAGCATAAGCGGGTCCAATTCCTTTTCCTGTTGTCCCTATCGCTTGATCACCCTTTAATCTCTCTTTTGCTTGATCTATCAAAGCATGATATGGAAGATTTAAGTGTGCTTTATCTGAGATAAAAAGACGCCCCTCAAGGTTATCAAACTGCACCATCTCTTTTATGATAGACTCAGGTGATAAAACCACACCATTACCAATAACATTTATGGCATGTGGATTTAGTACACCAGACGGGATAAGATGAAGTGCAAATTTCACACCATCTACCCAGATAGTATGACCAGCATTATGACCACCTTGACTTCTACAAACCATATCATATTTTTGTGCTAGTCTATCAACTATCTTACCTTTTCCCTCATCTCCCCACTGAATACCAACAATCAAATCTGCTTTCATAATATGTAATCCCTTTTTTCTTAATCTATTATTTACTTAATGTCTCACAAAGAGCATCTGTGTAGATTGCAAAACCAACAGATGTAACTCCTGAATCTTCATATCTGCCACCTCGTGCATATACCTCATTTTTATCTATGACTCTAAAAAACACTTCATCATAATAAAGCATTTTTGCATAATACATAGGTGCTAAAACCATCTTCTCATAAGAGATTTCAGAACACAACTCTTTCATCTTTAACAACTCTTTGTTTATAGATTCTGGTGCAATCTCTAAAAGCTCGTCAATCTGCTCAACATGTTGAAGATAAACAAGTTTTTCCAACCAATCAACTTTTAAATTTAAAAATTTTTCTATATTTATATGTCTAAAATCATCTAAAGATAATTCTTCAAACATCTCTACCAAAAGTTCTGGTATCTTTATATTAGAGATTTGAAAAAGTGGTTTTATTTCCAATCTATTAAAAATATCTATCGAGATATTAGCAACCAAAGATAGTTTTTTCTCATCCATAAATTCAACACCCACCTGATACTGTTCAGTTGTTGGATACTTAAAAACAGGTTGAATATAAAACCACTTTTTATGCTCAGTATTTCTACCTAATCTTTTATGGATGATACGAACAGCATCTATAGTTGAATCTGCACGAAGAGAAAGAGCATTGTTTTTTGTATCATTTACTCTTATAAGTTCTTTTTCATCTGCGATACTTAAATGTTGATGATATGAAAAAGCAGGTGTTACTATCTCATCAAAACCATTTTTATCAAGTATTTCACTAGCGATATTTTCTATATTTCTTTTTATCTTAGCGCTTTTGCCAAAATATAATTTACTTCCATTTGGAATCTCATGCTCAAGTATCATCTAATTATCCAATCCAAAAATAATCTCATTAAAAACTTTTGATGCAGTACCATCGTATTTTCTGCGACCAAGTTTTGCCAAGGAAAGTTCAACAGCATTTACAACCCATGCCATTTTATAAGGTGGTATCAAACCCATCTGATTTATACGAAAAATCTTACCTTTTAGATGATCTTGTCCACCTGCAACATTTACATCAAAATCCTCTTTTAAAAGTTTTCTAATCTCACTGGCATTTTCATCATCTATCGTTGTCATAGATAGAGCAGGAGTTGTTGGATAACTATGTAACCCTATCGCCTGAAGTGAAGTTCTAACAGCTTTTGCACGAAGAGCAGTTTTTTCATAAAGCTTATCAATCCCACCATCAGCTTCTATAGTTTGTAAAACTTCTAAAAGACCTATGATTAGAGTTGTAGCAGCAGTATATGCAGTTGTATTTTGTTTTTGTTTTTTCACTTCACTGGCAAGGTTTAAATAATAACCTCTTCCAGAACCCATTTTCTCTACAGCACTGTTACTAAGACCTAAGATAGAAAGCCCTGGAGGCAACATAAGAGCTTTTTGACTACCTGCAATCAAACAATCTATATGAGTTACATCGATTTTTTCAACACCAACAGCAGTGATACCATCAGCGATTATCATAATATTTGGGTTTATCTCTTTTAGAGCTTTTGCTATCTCTTCTACTGGATGTCTTAATCCACCTGCAGATTCACTGATTTGAACAGCTATTGCATCTATATTTGGGTTGTTTTTTACTGTTTCAACAACAGCTTCAACACTTACAGGTGTATCCCATTCATTTTTTATTTCCACATGCCCAAGCCCACAAGCAGAAGCAATTTTACCAAATCTCTCACCAAATTTTCCACTATTTACATTTAAAAGTGTATTGTGACAAAGATTTAATACAGCCGCCTCCATAGCACCAGTTCCACTCGAAGCCAACATTACAACCTCATCCGTTTTAAAAAGATTAAAAAGATGTTTACGAGTTTGCTCAAAGATTGCTTCAAATTCAGGTGTACGATGATGCATAGTCTCATCACTCATCGCATTGCGAACATTTTGTGGTACTGGAGTTGGACCAGGTGTAAAAAGTAACATAATAGAGTTCCTATTTTTATTTATTTAAAAAACCTCGTATTATAGCAAAGTTAGATAATTTTTGGATAAAATTACACTTTTAAAGGATATTTATGACTGTTTTTGATTCAATTATTTTAGGTATTATCGAGGGTTTTACTGAATTTTTACCTATCTCATCAACTGGACATCTCATAGTTGCTAGTAGTTTTTTAGGAATTAACCAAGACAGTGTCACAAAAGCTTATGAAGTTATCATCCAATTTGCTGCTATTTTGGCAGTTGTATTTAACTATAAAGATAAGTTTTCTATAAAAAAGATAGACCTTTGGAGCAAAGTATTTTTAGCTTTTCTTCCGATAGGTGCAGTTGGTTTTGTATTTTCACACCAAATTAAAGAGCTTTTTTCCATAAATATAGTTGCCACAATGTTTATCGTTGGTGGGATAATATTTTTAGCTGTTGAAAAATTTTTCATACCAAATGAAACAAATCTCATAGATGATGTTGAAAAAGTAACACTCAAACAATCTCTTGTTATAGGTTTCGCACAAGTTTTTGCACTCATTCCTGGAACCAGCAGAGCTGGATCAACCATTATCGGAGCATTACTTGTTGGACTTAGCAGAAAAGCAAGTGCTGAGTTTAGTTTTTTACTTGCTTTTCCTGTTATGAGTGCGGTAACTGCTTATGACTTACTAAAACATTATCATGAATTTAGCAACGCAAACCTTCTTACTTTAGTTGTTGGATTTGTTATATCTTTTGTTGTGGCATATCTCACCATTAAATTATTTTTAGCCTTTTTAGAAAAATTTACTTTTATATCTTTTGGTATATATAGAATAATTTTTGGAATATCTCTTTTAGTTTTTTTTAACTAACGATATATAATATGGAATAATATTTGCTTTATTGACAATTAACACCACTATATAAAATAATGATGTTAATTGTAAAAGGAGATATCATGCGAACTTTAAGCATATATAACGCCCACCTACATGAAGTATTAGAAAAGCTGGAAAATGGTTTTTACAATCTAAGTAGAAAGTTTTTATAAAAGAAACTTTTAGCCTCACTTAAAGGACTAAGCATTATGGCTATAATTCCAAGGACGGAATTTTACTTTATGGTTTTTAATATCTTTTTTGCAAGATTTAAAGCCTTCGAACGATGAGATAACTCTTTTTTTACGCTATCATCCAATTCACCTAAAGTTTTATCATACCCAAATGGTATAAACATCGGATCATAACCAAAACCACCATCTCCACATGCCATAATCTGTGCATCACCATACATCCAACCATGAACACAATACTCACTATTTTTTGTAACTATCGCTATGGCAGCAGTATAATGAGCTGGGGAACTCTCAACCCCTTTTGTTTTTATATCTTCCATCAGCTTATATAAGTTAGCTTTATCATCTGCATTGTCACCTGCATACCTAGCACTATAAATTCCAGGTTTACCATCCAACACATCTACACTAATTCCACTATCATCAGCCATCACAACAACTTCATCATCTCCAAGTGCTTCAAAAACTGCTCTTGCTTTTATAAGTGCATTTTCTTTAAAGCTATCTCCATCTTCAACTATCTCAAATTCTTCAATCAATTCACTGTATGGAACAACTTCATATTTATTCCAATATGCCTTTATTTCTCTAACCTTACCCTTATTTGATGTTGCTAAAACTAGTTTCAAAAATTATCCTTTGATTTAACTCTTTTGATTATAATTTCGTCATTATATTACAAAAGGCTTTATATGTTCAAAAAAGTATTACCTCTTTCATTAATTCTTTCGTTTAGATTTTTAGGGCTGTTCTTAGTTTTACCTGTTATCTCTATCTACGCGCTAGATCTTAAAAATTCTACACCTTTACTTGTTGGTGTTGTTGTTGGTGGATACGCACTTACACAAGCAATCTTTCAAATCCCTTTTGGAACAATGAGTGATAAAATAGGTCGTAAACCAACTCTTCTTTTTGGTCTTATACTATTTTTAATAGGTTCTCTCATAGCTGGATATGCAACAGATATTTACACCTTAATGCTTGGTCGTTTTTTACAAGGTGCTGGAGCTATTGGAAGTGTTATAACTGCCATGATAGCTGATGTTGTAGAGGAAAAAACTCGTGGTCAGGCTATGGCTATTATGGGTGGATTTATCGCTATGAGTTTTGCTGTTGCTATGGCAGTTGGACCTGTTATTGGCGCACATTATGGTGTTAGTACACTCTTTTTTATAACTGCTGGTCTATCAGTTGCAGCGATGGTGCTTCTTTTTACAAAAGTTCCCACACCACCAAAAATAATACATATTTACCACCAAAAAGCAAAGATATCTGATATTTTAAGAGATAGAAATTTACTCAATATGGTAATTATAAACGCTATGCAAAAAGGGTTAATGACTTTTGCTTTTGTTATCATACCTATAATCTTGGTTGGAGATAAATATGGTTTTGGTTGGGAAAAAGCTGAACTTTGGAAAGTTTATGTTCCAGCTATGCTTGCAGGTCTTGTAGCGATGGGACCAGCTGCTGTTTTTGGAGAAAAACATAACAAACCAAAACAAATCTTTTTAATATCTATTACCTTATTTATGATTGCATTTTTAACTATGGGGCTTACACATTCTAGCACAGTTTTCATACTCGGAGTAGTGGCATTTTTTATCGCTTTTAACATGATGGAACCACTTGTTCAATCTATGATAAGTAAATTTGCAAAAGTTCACCAAAAAGGTGCAGCACTTGGTGTTGCAAACTCAGCTGCATACTTTTCAACTTTTATAGGTGGTAGTTTAGCTGGTTTACTCATAGGTAGTAGCGACAGAGCAACTATCGGTATATCTATTGGGGTTATCGCAATTATCTGGCTACTTTGGACATTAACACTTCAAAATCCTATAAAATATTCACATCTAGTAATACCTATGGCAGAGGTAGATATGGATAAACTAAAAGAGTTAGAGCATGAACACATAGCTGAATGGTTTATCAACGATACTGAAAAAGTTGTTATTATTAAATATAATGCTAAAAAGTTGGATGAAAATCATTTAAAAACTAAAATTTCTTTTTAAGTAAGTGAATGAAGATGAGATTATGAAAAATCCCATCTTTACAGATGAAGAGAGTAGAGACTTCTCAGAAATATAAAGACTATTTCTGAGGAGTTACATACATATTATAATAACGACCTTCAAACTTTGGTGGTTTTTCCATAACGCCAATATCTTCAACCATTGGCCAAACTCGTAAAAGAACCTCTTTACCTGCTTCAGGGTGTGCCATTTCACGACCTCTTAAAAAGACACGAAATTTTACATGGTAACCTTTTTCCAAAAACTCTCTAGCATGTTTAACTTTATAGTCAATATCATTCTCAGCAATCTTTACAGATAGTTTAATCTCTTTTACAACGATTTTAACCTGATTTTTTCTCTGCTCTTTAAGTTTTTTCTCTTCTTGGTATTTGTACTTACCATAATCCATAACTTTAGCAACAGGTGGTTTTGCATTTGGAGCAATAAGAACCAAATCTAAACCTAACTCATTTGCTTTTTCCATAGCCTCATCAATAGAGACAATCCCTAAAGATTCGCCCCCATCTACATTACATCTTACCTCTGTCGCACGGATATCGTCATTCATTATGACGCGGTCTGTTTTTTTACTCAAAAATTTACCTCATTTATTTTGGTTTGTATAAGCTTTAAGAAATCATCTTCGCTTAAATTGTATTGTTCTCTTGTTCTTCTATCTCTAACCGCTACGGTTTTGTTTTGTATCTCTTCATCACCAATAACAACTATCATAGGAACACGAGTTTTTTCTGCCGTCCTAATCCTTTTGTTTAAAGAATCATTTTTAGCGTATATTTCACTATCGGCATTAATGTCGATAAGTTTATCCGATAAAACCTTAGCATATTCTTTATGTGAAGAAGCAACAGGAACAATTGCTACTTGTGTGGGAGCAATAAACATAGGAAACTCTCCTGCATAATGTTCAGTCAATATTCCAATAAACCTCTCAAATGAACCCAAAATAGCTCTATGAATCATAACTGGCTGAATTTTATCATTTTCTTCACCATTGTATTCTAACTTAAATCTCTCAGGAAGATTAAAATCTAATTGAATTGTCCCACATTGCCATTCACGCCCTATCGCATCAGTAATCTTAATATCAATTTTCGGACCATAAAAAGCTCCACCACCCTCATCTATCTCATAAGCAAGAGAGTTTTTATCCATCGCATTTTTAAGTGCTTGAGTTGATACTTCCCAAACTTCATCACTTCCAACTGCTTTATCAGGACGAGTACTTATCATCATTTTATAATCAAACTCAAAAGTACTCATAATTTTATCAACAAAATCAACAACTTCTATAATTTGTTCTTCTATCTGTCCAGCTGTACAAAAAATATGTGCATCATCTTGAGTAAATTCACGAACTCTAAAAAGACCGTGTAACGCACCGGTCATCTCATGGCGATGAACAACACCATATTCAAAATATTTAATTGGTAAATCACGATAAGAGTGAAGTTCATCTTCATATACTTTAATATGACCAACGCAGTTCATAGGTTTCACACCAAATTCCAACTCATCTATCTTGGTAAAATACATATTTTCACCATAGTTTTGATAATGCCCTGATGTCATCCATAAATCACTTCTTAACATCTCAGGACCACGAACAGGCTCATAACCCCTTTTTCTGTGAGCTTTAAAAAGTAAGCTTTCTAATCTTGCACGAAGTCTTCCACCAGCAGGAAGCCAGATAGGAAAACCAGCTCCAACCTCTTCACGGAAAGTAAAAAGCTTCATCTCATTACCAAGTTTTCTATGATCTCTTTTTGCAGCTTCTGCTAACATTTCCATGTGAGCTTTTAAAGATTCTTTATCTGCAAATGCTATACCGTATATACGAGTCAACATCTCATTTTTAGAATCTCCACCAAGATAAGCACCAGCAATTTTTGTAAGTTTAAAGTAACGAATAAGACCTATGTTCGGTAAATGTGGACCACGACAAAGATCCTCAAAATCCCCTTGCTTGTAAATACTTACATTCTCATCAGGTATCCGTTTCATAACTTCAAGTTTTAAATGATCATCTTTAAACTTTTCTTTTGCTTCGTCCATAGTAATTGTATATTTTTCTATTGGATATTTTTTCTTTGCAAAAGAGAGCATCTGCTTTTCTATCTTTTTTAAATCACCTTCACCTATCTCTGCAGATGTTTTAAAATCATAGTAAAACCCCTCTTTTACAACAGGTCCTACATAAAATTCAGTATCAGGATACAATGACTTTATCGCTTGAGCCATTAAGTGTGCTGTCGAGTGGCGAAGCACCTCCAAAGAGTCTTCAGAATTATCAAGATGAATCTGCTCCCCTTCAAACCCTAACTCTTTTGCAGTTTGTAAATCTATAATCTGCCCATCTCTTTTTATTGCTATTTCATTCAAATTTATAATCCTATCTTTATATTTCCGTTTTTAAAACTGCACCATTTGATGCGTTTGATACTAAAATTTGGTATCGTTTAAGCCATTTTGATTTAACCTCATTTTTGTAAGGTTTCCAAGCAGCCCTTCTTTTTGCCAACTCATCTTCACTTACATTTAAACGAAGCAAATGAGCATCAGTATCAAGTTCTATCTCATCACCATCTTCAATAAGAGCTATCATTCCACCCTCAGCAGCTTCAGGAGACACATGACCAATAGAAGCACCCTTAGTTGCTCCACTAAAACGACCATCAGTAATAAGTGCAACAGACTCACCAAGCCCCATACCTTGAATAAGTGCAGTCGGTGCCAACATCTCTTGCATACCAGGACCACCTTTTGGACCCTCATAACGGATAACTACAACATCACCAGCTTTTACTTTTTTACTCATTATACCAGCTATAGCTTCTGGTTGAGAGTTAAAACATACAGCACTACCTTTAAACTGCCTCATAGTAGGATCTATCCCTGCAGTTTTTACAACAGCACCCTCCTCAGCTAAGTTTCCAAATAAGATCGACAAACCACCAACCTGAGAATAAGCATTTTCATTTGTATGGATGATAGACTCATCTAAGATTTTTGCATCTTTGATTCTCTCACCTATCGTCTCACCAGTTACAGTTGGATTATCTAACTCGAGAAGACCACCTCTACGGCTAACTTCGTGCATAACAGCATTTACTCCACCTGCTCTATTTATATCATCCATATGAACAGTTGTTAGTGATGGAGATATTTTAGCGATGTGAGCTACTTTATCAGCTATCTCATTGATTTTCTCTATCGGAAAATCAACTTCTGCTTCTTTTGCAATAGCTAACATATGAAGAACTGTATTTGAACTTCCACCCATTGCCATATCAACTACAAAAGCATTGTGAATAGCTTTTTCATTTAAAACATTTCTAATATTATATTTACTGTCATCAGCTTTTGCCATCTCAACAATTCTTTTAGCTGCTTTTTTAACAAGTTCTATACGCTCAGGTGTCATTGCTAAAATAGTTCCATTTCCTGGAAGTGCTATACCCATAGCTTCACATAAAGTATTCATAGAATTTGCAGTAAACATACCTGAGCATGAACCACCAGATGGACAAGCATTGCACTCTATATCATAAAGTTCCTCATCACTCATCTTCCCATCAGCATGTTCGCCAACTGCTTCAAAGGCAGTAGAAAGGTCTATAGATGTACCATCTTTTTTATGCCCTGCAGCCATTGGACCACCTGAAACAAAAACAGTTGGAACATTTACGCGCAATGCACCCATAATCATACCTGGAACAATCTTGTCACAGTTAGGGATACATATCATCGCATCAAGTTGATGAGCATTCATCACAGTTTCTATAGAATCTGCAATTATCTCACGAGAAGGAAGTGAATAAAGCATCCCTTCATGACCCATAGCTATCCCATCATCTACACCTATAGTGTTAAAAACAAAAGGAACTCCACCAGCCTCTCTTATGGCTTCTTTTACAATCTCACCATACTCATGCAAGAAAAAGTGTCCAGGAATAATGTCAATATAACTATTTGCAATCCCAATAAATGGTTTATCAAAATCTTCATCTTTAAGACCTGTTGCTCTTAAAAGTGAACGATGAGGAGCTTTGTCAAAGCCTTTTTTTATAATATCACTTCTCATAAATATCCTTAAATTTATTTTATAAAATTATCTATGCCAAGACTGTTTAAGTCGCTAAAGCTAAGCTCTACCGAGCTAGGTTACATATATTATTTTAAATTTTAATAGAATTATAGCACTTTTTTTACATTTTTTCATAAAAACTCTTTACAAATGAAAATAAAATCGCTATAATTCCGGCTCACTTACAAAAAGTAAGATGAAAATTGCGGGAATAGCTCAGTGGTAGAGCACAACCTTGCCAAGGTTGGGGTCGCGAGTTCGAACCTCGTTTCCCGCTCCATTTAAATTTAAAACTGTTGAAAAACACCCAATTGCCCGGGTGGCGAAATCGGTAGACGCAGGGGACTTAAAATCCCCCGGTAGCAATACTGTGCCGGTTCAAGTCCGGCCCCGGGCACCATGGAATTATTTTGACTGGTGCCATCGCCAAGTGGTAAGGCCGCAGCCTGCAAAGCTGCTATCCCCAGTTCAAATCTGGGTGGCACCTCCAGTTTTATTTTTTAAAACATTACTAAGCGTGGATCTTTGGCAGAGTTGGTCGAATGCACCGGTCTTGAAAACCGGCGAGGGTCACACCTCCCAGAGTTCGAATCTCTGAGGGTCCACCACTTCTTAATCTAACATAATCCAATAACATCTAAACAAACACCTTAAATACGAACCTTCTTTATTTTATTAGTCTAGCTTAATTCAATGTATGATATAGTAATCTCAACTTTTTAGGGGCTAATTTGAGGGCTGAATTTTTACAAGCCCTATACTAATCATAAATAAGCCCCATTTAATTTGTAAAAGGGAGTTTTTATGGCACGAACTACAACACCACTAACCGATACAAAAATCAAAACCTCAAAACCAAAAGAAAAAGACTACAAGTTATCTGATGGCGGAGGCTTATATCTATTGGTAACAAAAGCGGGTGGTAAACATTGGAAACTCAAATATCGTTTTAACAACAAAGAAAAAAAACTCTCCTTAGGGGCTTATCCAAGTATATCTTTATCAAAAGCAAGAGAATTAAGAGAGTATTATAAGTCTCAAATTGCTATAAACATTGACCCAAATGAAGTTCTAAAGAATCAAAAATCAACTAAAGAGCAAGAAGTGATCAAAAATCAAAATACATTTCAAAAAATTGCCCTAGAAAGGTTAGCTCAAATTGAATCAGATATTAGTGAAAGCCATTACAAACGAAGCCGTAATGGTTTAATAAATGATGTATTTCCATTTATTGGGAATAAACCTATCGACAGTGTAGTTGCAGAAGATATAATTTACATTCTTCAAGTTATGATGAAACGAGATGTAAGAAATAGTGCAAAACAAGTTTATCATGCAATTAGCAAAACATTTAAATGGGCTGTCGCAAATGCAAAAGCTAAGAGAAATCCAGCAGCCGATATTGAAGTAAGTGAGATAATAGGTAAGTCAAATAAGAAGCACTATCCAACTATTACAGATGATACTGGGATAAAAAATCTACTAATTTCTATAGATGAATATACTGGTGAATATAGCATGCAAAAAACGGAGCAAATCGGACACCTATGACACTTCTATTCGGACACCTATAACGGTTTCATTCGGACAGTGATGACGGAAATGATTCGGACACTTTGGTCTAAAAACCGTCAACTTATATTTGTTTAAGGTAGAGATATTTTCTAAATTCAAATACACTGATTG
>JAMOQK010000037.1 GCA_027064045.1 Sulfurimonas sp.
TGTATTAAAACTTCTTCAGTAGTTGTAATCATTTGTTTAGAAAATTTATTCAAACTTCTACTATTGTAGAAGTTTGGAAGTTTATGAAGAGGTTTTTGTATTTTGAAATTTTTTTTCTAAGTGTTTTATCGCATCTTTGATTACATAGAGTTCAGAATCTATTGTCCCTGCAACACTAAAAAGCCACTCTTTATGTTTCATAATCCAGTCTATAATTTTTGCTTGTTTTTCGATTTGAGTATTTGTAGGACGTACTTGAACTTGTGCAAGTTCTAACTCATAACTAATTAAAAATGGCTGTAAGATATCAAAAAATATTGATTGGAATTTTTGATCGTTAAAGATCTCTTTTAGCTCATCTATCTCGTCAGAAATTTTTAGAAGTTTATCAAAATTAATATTGTGAAGTTGATTTGTTTTGTTTAAAAATACAAGTTGATCCCAGACTTCTGCAACTTTTAAAAACAGATCTTCAAATTCTTTTTTCTTTGTTTCTCCAAAACTAACAGCATCTTGAAGTTTTTGTATTGCATGTGAATAGTACGACATAACTTCTTCTTTTTTTGGATATGTTAGAGAAATAGCTGATTTTTTTTGTTTGAGATTTTTTGTTGCTTCAACAAATGGAATTTCAAGGGCTCCTTCAATTCTCGCCCCACCTTCAGTTGCATTGATAGTTGTCATCGAATTTTTTGCTGTAGCAATATCACCTTCAAAAGTGTTTTTAAAGATAATCCACCATCTACTGCTCCTGATTTGTCTGTTTCCACCATATGCTGTTATATAATCATCTGTTTCTTTTTGCTTAACTTCATCTTCTCCTAATACATGTCCGGACGCATGGCTTACTCCTTTACCATATGCCAAGTCTTGACCTATAAGTATGGTTTGTTTATGACCCATATGGTATGCAACTTCAAACGCTAAATTTGCAGCACTCATTCCAACACCGGCAAAACCAAACTCTGGTAGTTCTAAGTAACGATTGTATGGAAATGGGCGCATTGTTATGATCTTTTTTCCTTTGATCGCTTGAAGAGTTTTTTCATGCACAAGTGAAGCTATAACAAAATGGATATCTTTCATAAATGTTTCTGATGTATTGAGAAAGAATTCACTTGTTAACTCTACTCTCTCAAGCACACATACAATATCTGGTTTGATACCTGCTTTTTCTAATATAGGTAAACTTGCATCAACACTGATAATAGTCACATATTTGGATATCTTTTTGAGATGTGGAAGTTGTTTTGTTAAGCTCGGACCAGTCGAAACAACAACTGCTGTATCGCTTAAACGCTGTTCTTTTAATTCTGCGTAACGATAATTTTGAATCATCTCTGGAATGTTGTAAAAGCTGTGTTTTATTCCTATTAAAGAATCGTTTGCATCATTCCCATGAGAAATAACTATCTGTTTAATTGCACGGATATTAAGGTCATTTATTTTAAAAAGTTCTGAAGAAAATTGATTATAAAATGGAGTATGTACAAAAAGATCATATGTCTTTAGATAGAATCTAAATTGCCAGTCTTGCAAAATATTCATTGCATCTATAAAATTATAATTTTGTGTATAGATAAGTACTAGTTTTTTCTCTTCAATCTCTTTTGAAAAGTCTAAAAATGAAAGTGTCATATAAATAATTTGAATATCAGGTTCATATATTACGATACGTTCTAGTTTTTCAAAACTTTCTAAGAGTTTATAAAATACACCATTACCAAGACCAAAGAAAAACAATATAGGATGGTTTATGTATTTTTGAAATTCCTGCATTTTTGTACTAATCTCTTCAATAGGTTTATTGTAAAGAGGTTTATAGTTTCTTTTATCAATATAGTTGATATTTGCTGGATCATCACTTTGGTAAATCTCGTAGTGTAATGAAGTTGAATTGAAATTTTCCAACTCAGCAGCTAAAAAAGTGTCATATTTGCGTAAAGCTTGAATATTTTTTTCTAAAATTGATTGTAATTGCATATGTTTCCTTCTGTACAAATCTTTTAAGTAGTAGGCAATAAATAACTTCATAGTCAACAACATTCAAAATGTTTATATTCAAGGCGAACTTTGTTTGGCGATGCTAGCATCGTTAAATGAAGTTCAACGCAGAAGATAATCCTTTTGAATGTTGCCCGTAGGGTGAGAAGATAAGCTACAATCTGCTTTGTTTAAATCTCTTGAAGCACAATAAGTGCA
>JAMOQK010000038.1 GCA_027064045.1 Sulfurimonas sp.
AAATAACTTCACAACCCTATATTAAAATATTAAATATTGCAAAGGTAAAAAAGAGTAAAATTCTTTTGAAATATTATGCTCCAATTCTTGCTCCTATCTTTTTTGTCAGTTTTACTTTTGGAGTAGGGGGCGCTATTCTTGCAGAGTCAGGACTTAGCTTTTTAGGACTTGGAATTGTAGCTCCACAGATGAGTTGGGGTACAATTTTAAGTGGAGGAAAAGATGTTGTAGAGATCGCATGGTGGGTAAGTTTTTTTCCGGGACTTATGATCTTTTTAGTAACATTCTCACTTATAAATATCTCTAATTATCTCCAACAGCTTACAAATCAAAAAGAGATACAGATAAGCTAAATTTAAACAAAGTTTTATGAAGTTTTTTGTTTCGTATTTGCTTCAGTTGATAGAAACAATACTAGTGCTTCACCATTCATAAAGATTAGGAATACGCTTATTAAGTGCCTGTCTAAAAAGAACAGAGAATTCTATCTCTGCCATATTAAGCCAACTTGCATGCTTAGGTGTAAAGTGAGACTCAAACTTCTCTATCAATCTTCGTGCTGTTTTTGGGTCAAAGTATTCATAGAACTTTGCAGGATTATGAGTTTTGAAGTTATCAAGTACAATATGAATCTTTCTTTTATTTGGAAAGTGAATAGCACTTAAATCTTTCATATGTTTTACCCACTCTTGCGCTCGTTTGTAATCCTCTACAATAACATTCCTCCATGATTGATCAAGAGAGAAAAATACAAAGAGTGCACTTACACCATTGCGCTTGTATTCATAATCATATTTCAAGGATTCACCAATTTTTAGAGGAATAGGTGTTTTAGTTTCCTCTATGTGTTGCTTATTGCTTTCATCCATACAAATAAGCATCTCATCTTCAGGGAGTTCTCTTGCATAAATATCTAAGACATCTTCCATACATTTAACATACTCTGCGTTTGCAAGTGGAGGTATTACCCAGCTTTTTTTACTCCAAGGCTTAATTTCATTTTTTTTAATGTTCTTCGTACTGTTTCATCTGAAATGGTCTCTACTAAATTCAATGCCATCAATTCATCTGCTAAGAGTTGCATTGTCCATACACTTCTAACCCTCAGGAGGATTAGAACATGCTAGCGTTACAAGGCGTGCTTCTGCTAAAGCATCTAGCTTTCTCTCATAAATACGATTCCTTTTTTTGTCATACAGTGCATTCTCAAAGCTTTCTTCAACACATCGCTTTCTGGTTCTCTCTACTGTTGGTACACTTCTGCAACTTTTTTATCACTCCAATCAGGATATTCATCACATAGCAGCAATACTCTTGCTCTCGTCTGCACTCTTGCTCTGCTTTTTCCACTACTAATGAGTGTTTGCAACTCTTCTTTCTCTTCTTGACTTAAGTTTACGAAATATCTCTTGGCTGGCATTTTTACTACCTTTTGTTTTTTGCAAACACTTAAGCAATTTTAAGTCCATCCTTATATTAATGGTGGAGTACTAGCATAACAGATATTTAAACCTTACTACTAATCAATCTTTCACAATAGCTACTTCACATCTCACCTCTTTATAAGTTACTGTTATGCATTAATTTGTAATTTAGGCTTATTAAGAGAATTTTATAAGTGATTAAATTACTTTTTACACTTTCCAACTGTAAGCTTTTTTTTGTTGTTTTGCAAAAATTTATTGCCAAAACCTTTTACTTTTACTATCTCATCTACTTTTTTAAAGCAATGTAACTTTCTATACTCGATAATACTTTGTGCTTTTTTAGCACCAACACCTTTTAATGTAGTAAGTTCTTTTACACTAGCGTTGTTTATATCAACTGAAGCAAATACAAAACTAACAGCCATAATCATCAAAATGAAAAACTTCATAAAACTTCCTTTGTTTAAATTTGGTGCAATTATATCATTATTTTGCATAATGTTTTTTAATATTGTTAAAAATTTCAATTAAGAGCCACTTGCAAATTAAACCGTCACCAAGTAACTAATTTCATTTTATAGATATTTTGGAGATAAAAAAAATATCTATAAAGATTAGTAGCAATATTTTACCTCAATTTTACCAATTTTCTAA
>JAMOQK010000039.1 GCA_027064045.1 Sulfurimonas sp.
TTCTGAGGCTATAATGGAGCATATAGATGGTTTTTTAGCAAACTCTGCAAAGATGGGTGTTATGGGTTTAGTTATGATTTTGGTTGCTTCGCTTTTATTCTTTAAAAATTTTGAATTTATTGCAAACAAGATTTTTCATACTAAACAAAGAACACTTTGGGAGTCAATTACTACTTATTGGACAATGTTAACACTAACACCTATAGCTCTTGGCACATCTTTTTATATCACAGGTTATGTTGCATCGCTTATGGCTTCTTCTTCATTAACATCAGGTTTAAATATTCTTCCATATATACCATATCTAATCACATGGGGACTCTTTTTTCTTATCTTTCAAATAAGTGCAAATGTAAAGATAAATCCAAGGGCTACAGCAATTAGTTCATTTATCATCTCAGTGGTCTTTAGTGTTAGTAAAAATGCTTTTATATATTATGTTTTTTATAATAAGTCATATACAACGATGTATGGCTCATTTGCAACTTTGATGTTTTTATTTTTATGGATATATGTTTCGTGGATTATCTTCATATACGGTTTGAAACTATGTTATATTATCAATCGTGTTTATGCAAAAAAACATCCCACTCATAGAGAGTAATATATAAACAACTTCCACATGCCAAGATATATGTAAATTTATGGGAATTGGGTTTAGATTTATGAGCCAAATTAGACAACTATCCAATATCCCTGCAAACCCTATGAGATGAAATAAAATACTAAGTGGATAAAATAAAGTAAAAATTATGCTCCAAATGATAGATAGTGGATGGTAGAGAGAAAAATTTCCAAAGATAAAAAGTGAGTGTGGTAACATCAGTCCATAAACCCAGATGGGGAGTAAGATAAATTGCCAAAATTTACCCATGTTTTTAAAGTATATAAGAAACAGATAGATGTAATATACTCCACCAATACTTAGCCAAAAACCAAGTGAAAAAAAGAGTCTTGGAAAAAAACTAAGAATTAAAATAGCAGTTAAAAAGAGTGTTTGCATTGATAAGATTTTAAAACCTCTGTCATAAAGTATAAAGCCTATGATAAGCATCACAAAAGCTCGAAGAAGTGAAGCAGGGGAATCTAAAAATAGAAGATATAAAAGCAGTGTAGATGAGATGATGATAAATGAGTCAACTTTATAGCTTCTGTATGGAAAATATCTGTTTTGTAAAAACTTATATGGAAGTTTAAATAAAAAATAGAGTAATGCAGATAAAACTCCAAGATGAAAGCCACTTATGGCAACAAGATGGGAGATACCAAGGAGTGAAAATTTGTTTTGTAGGTTTTTCTCCAGTGGGGTGGCTGTATAGAGTGCTTGATATATTTGGGTTATGTTGTTGTCTTTGTGGCATGTGGATATGAAGTTGTTTAGTTTTTGTTTTAGAGATGGAGTTTTGTAAAGATATATAATCTTACTAAAGGTAAAAAAACTGCTCATATATTGATAAAAACTGATTTTTCCTGCCCAGATTTCAAGTTTGATTTTTGAACCTTTGGCATGTGGGAATTTTGCACTTTTTGTTGTGTAAAAAATAAAGCCATTTTGTGCTTTTAGTTTTAGGATTTGATAGGTTTTTGTTTTGCCTTTTTTTGTTGTTGTTGTTTTTGTGTACTGTTTTAAAATGGTTGCTGTTACGATATTTGAGTCAAATTTTGTAAGATTTTTGTAGTTGTTATACTCTATAAGAAGTGAATATGTTAGTATAAACCCACATGCCAAGAGGAAGATAAAAAACTCTCTTTTTGTTTTAAAAAGTGTGAGTTTTTTAAGTTTCATTTTAGAGTGTTGGCATTGAGATGGATGACTCTCCTACATCTATTTGAGCAGATGTTGTATCTACATTTTCATAGATGGTTTCTACTCCTGCACTGTAAGATGGAGCGTCCACAAAACGGGTGAGTTTTTTCTGAAAAATTAACTTCACATGCCCAGTTGGTCCATTTCTTTGCTTACCGATAATAATTTCAGCTTCCTCTTCCTCTTTTTCTATATAGGTTGGTGTAAACTCTTTACCTTCAGCTTTAGCCGCTTTTTCTCTCTCTTTTTCCTCTTTGTAAAGGTAAATATCATCACGATAGACAAACAAAATGATGTCAGCATCTTGTTCAATAGAACCAGATTCACGGATGTCACTTAGCATTGGTCGTTTGTCATTTCTACTCTCAAGCCCACGGTTAAGTTGTGAAAGTGCGACAATAGGCATCTCTAACTCCCTTGCTAACATTTTAAGCCCACGAGAGATTTCACTTACTTGTAGGTGTCTATCTTGATTGCCAATACCCTGCATAATTTGTAAATAATCTATAACAGCTATCTCAATCTCAGGGTGTTGATTTTTAAGTTTTCTTAGTTTACTTCTGAGTTGGTTTATGTTGATGCTACCTTGGTCATCTACAAATAGTTTTGCATCATTCATCCTGTCTATCGCACCATTTAGCGAACTCCACTGATCATCATTCATATCTCCAACACGAAGTTTTTGAAGTGGTATAGATGTTTGGATGGAAAGAAGTCTAAGCATAAGTTGTTCTGCTGGCATCTCTAAAGAGAAAAAAGCCACCCCTTTACCTTGTGTTATGAGACTGTTTACGGTGTTTAGTATGAAAGAGGTGTTATGAGTTACTGTCATATCTTCAAGTAAAAATAGATGGTTACCATCTATGGTAAAACCGTAATAATCATCTACTTTATCATACTCCACTTTTATACCTGTATGTTTAACTTCCCTTTTTGCTTTGAGTTTTCTTGCTTTTTTTCTTTTTATTTTTGTTGGAATAGTATCTAAGTCTCCAACTATTCTAAGCCTGTAAACCTCACACTCATAGTTTATCTTTTTGATTCGTGCTTTTTTTGTTTTAAAAGAGACTCTAAAGCCAAGTGAATCAGCTAAAAATTTTATCTGTTTTGTGAGATTTTTATCTTTTTGAACTATCTCAAAAACATTGAACTTTTTATCATAGTACCCATCGCTGTCTATGAGACCTGCTAAAAGTTCAAGGCGGTTTTGTTTTGAGTTTTGTATGTAGGGATGTGGGATATGTTTGTTATCTAAAACTCCAAGTTTTCTAAGCCTTGTTTGAAGTGAGTTGTCATCTTTGTAATAACCACCCCTTTTTCCTGCAGTTATTGCATAGATTGGGCATTTTTCTTTGTTTTTATGTTGCTTCGTTACTTGTAAGTTTAAAGTTTTGGCATAGTTCTCTAAGTATTTTACAACTTCTTTGTCTTTTGTTGATATGCCGACATTACTGCTTGTGCCATCGCCAAGCCACATGCCGAGAAAATAAGGCTCTATGGGTAGGTGTTGCTCATCAAACTCAATACCAACTTTATAGCCTTTGTAGTTTGTGTGAAATTTGTTTGATTTTTTGTTGTAATCTTTTATAGATATATTTAAAATATCTCCATGTTTGTGTTTGCCCTCATTTCTACTTCTTTTTAGCGATAAGATATGGCTCTCATTTACACGATAATCTATCCCTTTGTTCTGTCTTACCCAATACATTTTTTCTCTGCCACGAGCCAAGGAAAGAACATTTCTAGGGGTTGAATTATCTCCCATAAGTTCATCACCAACTTCAATATCTTCTACATTTTTTAAAGTTCCATCAAACATCACCACTTTTGTACCACGACCTAAACATTTTCCCATTGCAGGTCTTGCGGCAATAATTACCAAATCCCCTTTACCAAACCCTGTTGTCATCTTGTTTAGTTCATTAAATCCAGTATCTACACCAACAAGTACAGAGTTTCCTCTAGCTTTCATCTCTTTGATGTATTCCATAGTATCAAAGGTCATTTTTGGGGAGTCTTTGAAGTCACTTGTCTGGTTGTCTTGTGTGATTTCATAGAGTTTTTTCTCTACTATGTCCACCACTTCAGCACTTGGCAACTCTTCTTCAACTGTTACTCTTTTTATCTCGGTTGTTAGGGTTAAAAGGTGTCGTTTAAGTGATTTGTCTTTTACTTCATCAACATAAGCTCTTGTGTTTGAGATGGGGTTTGCAGATAAAATCTCAAGCATAATCTGTTCATCAAATTTTTTCATCTTAATAAGCTCTTTTTTGATAAACTCTTCATCTATTGGTTGGTCTTTTTGTAATAGTGTGAGCATAGCATTAAATATATCTTGATGGGCAGGAAGATAAAAATCATCACTTTTTAACTCGACACTTAAATCATCAAATTGACTTGGTTCAAAAACAATGGAGCTGAGTATGCTTCGCTCAAAAGCTAGGTTGTATAGGTTATCTTGCATTATTCAACCTCTTCAGCCATCTTTTCAACTTCACTTACAAATCTATCTACAAGCTCTTTTTCTGGCAGGTTTGCAACAACTTCCCCTTTTACCATTATGAGACCTTTGCCTTTTCCGTAAGCTATGGCTACATCGGCATGTGCAGCTTCACCTATGGCGTTTACTACACATCCCATCACACTTACATTTAGTGGGGTTTTTATGTGGGCTGTTCTTTGTTCTATCTCTGCAACTGCACTTACTAAGTCGGCTTCTATGCGTCCACATGTTGGGCATGAGATGATATTTAGTCCATCTGGCATAGCTCCACTATCTTTTAAAATAGCTCTTGCAACATTTATCTCCTCTTCAAGTTCACCTGTGATACTTACTCTCATAGTATCGCCAATCCCATCAAGAAGTAGAGTTCCAAGCCCTATGGCACTTTTAACTGTTGCATGAAAGAGTGTTCCTGCTTCTGTAACACCTAGATGAAAGGGGTAGATATTTTTTACTCTTAACATTCTGTAAGCTTCAACAGTTCGCTCGACATCACTTGCTTTTAGGCTTATTTTTATATTGTTAAAGTCTAAATCTTCTAAAAATTTGATGTTATATTCAGCACTTGCCACCATAGCTTTTGCAGTTGGTCCATACTTATTATCAAACTCTTTTTCAAGACTTCCAGAGTTTACACCTATGCGAATAGGTAGATTTCTCTCTTTACAAGCCTTTACAACCTCTTTTACCTTCTCTTTTGAGCCGATATTTCCAGGGTTTATCCTTATGCAATCCACCACTTTTGCAGCTTCAAGGGCTAGTTTATGGTTAAAGTGAATATCTGCAACGAGTGGTAACTCTATTTGCTCTTTTATCTTTTTAAGTGCAAGTGCGGCTTCCATGTCAGGCACTGCACAGCGAACTATGTCACATCCTGCAAAGTGAAGTCTTTTTATCTGAGCTACTGTTGCTTCAACATCAGCTGTGTTAGAATATGTCATAGACTGCGTACTTATAGGTGCATCACCACCAACTGCTACATTACCGACGAATATTTTTTTTGTGAAGACTCTGTTTATCATGTATGGATTTTATCTTGTTTGTTATAAAAGTGTGGTTAAGTGTGTGATTTCCACATGCCATGGCATGTGGAAAAAAAGTGTGGAAGTTGATTTAAAATTTAAAGTCTAAGTTTGTATAAACATATCTTCCTGGTTCATTCATAAGCATAACATCGCCACCACCACTTGTTACTAGATTTAAATCAGCATATGTGTTTGATTGAGCATAAGTTTCATCAAAAAGGTTATTTACCCCTAGAGTAAAATCAAAGTTTTTATTCACAGCATGTTTTACTTTTAGGTTTAGGATACTCCACGCACTTATCTCTTGTTCGCCGTTGTCTTTATCGTAGTCGCTCCATTTGTCACTGGCCTGAACTTCAGCAGTTACAGTTGAGTTGTTCATATATTCATAAGTAATTGCTAGATTTCCACGAAGTGGTGCCATATCTGCTAGGTCTTTATCATTTTGACCAGCCAACGCTTTGTCTTTTTCACCTCTTTTGTATGATGCACTCATATCTATAGTTATATCATCAGTTGCATAGATAGAAGCTGATAGTTCTCCACCATAGATGGTTGCATCGATATTTTCAAATTTATTTTGAACTTTATCTTTGTTTGCATAGATAAAATCTTTTAACATTGAGTAAAAACCTTTGATTTTAAACTCAAACATATCAGCTTTTAACTCATATCCTAAATCAAATTGTTGGTTTGTTGTTTTATCAAGGGTTGGCGTTCCTATTATTTTTCCTGATTTTCTGTTGTAAAGTTCTCTTGCATCTGGAACTCTTGAAGCCTGACCAAAACCTGCAAATATTCTATTTGCTTGATTTAGATTATATGATGTAAATATATTTGCATTAAAAGCATCAAAATCTCTGTCTGAATTAGCTAATACATCATCTGATTTTATAACTGTGTCATCATATCTAGCACCAATAGATACTTTTAGAGAACCAAATCTTTTATCTATTTTAGCAAATAAAGCATTGTTATAGGTTGCAGTGTCTGCTATACTTACCCCTTTGTATGCACCTGTTGTTGTGTTAAGATACTTACCTTTCCAAGTTCTTTTTGAGCTGTCAACTCCAACTAGGAGTTTGTAATCAGCTATCTCAAAATTATTTTTAAATTTTGCACCTTGCATAGTTGTGTACATCTGGTTTGTTGTATCTTTTGCTGGAATGTTTGAAGCCATTCTGTACTGGGTACTCATAGGGTGATCAACATCTGAATAGTAGTATTGAAGATTTACATTTTTATAAATATCAGTTATATTGTCTATGTTGTATGCTACAGAATAGATATTTGAATCATCTTTGATAGCATCCATAGGGGTATTTGGATAAAGTACATCATTACTTCTGTTTGCTGTATAGCTTAGACGAAGTTCTTGATCATCTGTAACATTTATAAATGCTTTTGTCATGATACTTCTTTTTGTATAGGCTTTCATGTCTTCATATTGAGTTTTGTATTTATTACCTGCAACTGTTGCTTTTTTGGCAGTTTGTTCAACCATGGTATTTCCATCACCATCTTCATACTGATCACTAGATTCGCTTGAACCACTAACCAAAACTCTAATCACATCATTTCCACCACTAATAGTAGCACCAACTTTTGTGTAGTTCCATGAGCCATAACCAAAATTTACCTCACCATGAAGCTCTTTTGTTGGTTTTTTAGTTTTGATTTTTACGCCACCACTCATAACACCAAAAGTTTCAACATCGTAAGGACCTTCCAATACTGTTATCTCATCAATTTGAGAAGCCAAAATATGTGAAGTTGGAGGATCCATCCTGTTTGGACAAGCACCACAAACTTTTGTTCCATCAACTTCTACAGAGATATTATCTCTTTTTTGACCTCTTATAAAGATGTCATTTGCGATACCACTACGGCGAGACATATCGATAGCTGGTACTTTTGAGCTTAATGCTTGAGCTAAATCTGCTGATGTTTTAGCATTTTGAGCAACTTCTGTAAGAGTAGTTGATTCTACGCTGATAGGCGACAACTCTACTTCTGCTGCATAGAGTGAAGCAACAGTTATTAGGGAGAGAGGGATAATTTTATTCATAAAAAACCTTTAAAAAATGGAATATACTTCTTATATCAAGAAGTTTAATGGACAGATAGTATAAAAAAAGTGTTACGAAAGTGTTAATTTTTATGTTTTTTTTTGATAAACTTTCATCATGAGTAAAATAGAGAAAATAAAACGGATAATCTTGATAAGTATAGGGTTTGCTCTGGCAACTTACCTTATGATGAGTGGTTTTGCCATTTTAAATAACGATACCAACACCACGGCTAAAGTTCATAGTGACACAGTGAAGTGAGCCATGTTGCCTTATGAGAGTTTGACAATCAATAGCTACAACTTCTCTGTCTTTAAAAGTTTTTCTAAAAATTTCTAGTGCTTTTTCATCCTCATCCACACCATAAGTTGGTACTAAAACCCCACCATTTACAAATAAAAAGTTTGCATAAGTTGCTGGTAATCTTTCATCATCATAATATCTGGCATGTGGAAATGGTAAGGCTATGAGTTTAAGTTTAAATTCTTTGGCAAATATTTTGAGTTCATCTTCCATAAGTTTTAATTCATTGTAGTGTTCATCATCTTTATTTTGACATTTTACATACATAATGGTTTTTTCATCACAAAATCTTACAAGAGTGTCTATATGTGAGTCTGTGTCATCGCCTTTTAAATAGCCATGGTTTAGAGATAAGATGTTTTTTGCACCTAGATGGTTTTTTAGTGTTGTTAGAGTTTTGTCAAGTACGGTTAAAATCGTATCTTCAGTGTGGTTTTTAGACTCTTTTGGAGCTACGACTTTAGTCGTACTTTTAAAATTATTACGATTTTGCATACATCTTGAAGTGGTTAAAATCAACCCTTCTCCATTACTCTCAACACCACCACCCTCTAAAATAAAATCAACTTTTATAACCTCTTTGTCATAATACTTTGTTAGATTTTTACTCATTTTGTTGTCTTTTGTGGCTTCAAACTTACCACCCCATCCATCAAAAGTAAAATCAAGCAGTTTTATCTCATCTTCATCCTCTATACATAAAACAGAACAGTCTCTTGCCCATGTATCATCACTCTCATACTCTACAAAGTAAAGATTGGCATGTGAAATAAACTTGGCTTTTACATACTCGATATTGACACAGACAACTAAACATTTTTGAAATTTTATGATGGCATTTATAATCTCTATGAAATTTTCTTCAGCTTCATCTAGGTACTCTGCCCAGTCACTTTTGGCATGTGGAAATATAATTTGAGTAAAACTTTGCTCTTCAAATTCGGCTATTAACCTTTTCATAGTGTATAATTCCTTTATGGCTTACATAACTCTAAACAAAAAATATTTTTTTAATAACCTTGACATTATCGCAGATAAAACCAAAACCAAAGATAAAATAGCCCTTGTTTTAAAAGACAATGCTTACGGACATGGACTTTTAGAAGTGGCAACAATGGCAAAAGAGTATGGTATCACAAAAGCAGTGGTTAGGTGTGAAGTTGAGGCTCAGATGATTAAAGATTTCTTTGATTATATCTTAGTGCTTAATGATTTTCCAACAAAGCCACATGCCAACATAAACTACACTGTTAACGATATAAAAAGTATAGATAAATTCCCACATGCCACAAAGGTGGAGTTAAAGGTCGATACTGGGATGCACAGAAATGGTATTTCGATAGATGAGGTACAAGAGGCACTTGTAAAAATAAAAAAACAGGGACTTGTTTTAGAAGCTGTTTTTACCCATCACAGAAGTGCAGATGAACTTAGTAGTGAGTGGTTTTGGCAAAATGAAGAGTTTAAAAAAATAAAACAAACAGTTAGGGCATGTGGATATGAAGATATTAGATTTCATTCTGCAAACTCAGCTTCACTCTTTCGGCATGTGGATTTTGATGAAGATATGGCAAGAGTAGGGATTGTGGCTTATGGTTGTATGCAACTTCCACATGCCATAAAAGTGGATGGGTTTAAACCAATTTTATCTTTATATGCTTCAAAAATATCTTCAAGAAAACTCCTAAAGGGGGCATGTGTTGGATATGGTGCAACTTATGAAGTACAAAAAGATTGTATAGTTAGCAACTATGATTTTGGTTATGGCGACGGTTTTTTAAGAAGTTGTTCAAATAACTATGAAACCCCACATGCCAAAAAGCTTTTAGGTAGAATATCTATGGATAATTCATCTTTTTTATGTGATGATGACGAGTTGCTGATTTTTGATGATGCACGAGAAGTGGCAAAAAATGCAAATACAATCAGCTATGAAGTTTTAACCTCTTTAAGAGGGTATATAAAGAGAATTATCCTTTAGAAGTTTGAGATATGCTAATGAGTAATTAGATGACACAAAAACACACCCAAAAAAAGGAATAAAATATCTACATGTAATAAAAATCATAGATATGAAGAAAAATTCAATTCACTACCACACGATCAAGGTGGAGATGGAAGACATAAGTGTTCTTTTTGGATAGGTACTTACAGATACTATCTTAAGTGCCAGTGAGACACTAAAAGTAGTATAATGAGTTTAAATCTTTATTCTGCAATTGCCGATAATCATAATAGCAATTCACAAAAGATTAGAGTATTAACTGATAATTGGTGTTCTTTTTGGATAGGTACTTATTTTAAACCATCCACCTTATGTAGATATTATAAAATATTCAGATAAGCAAATAAAAGAAGATTTATCAAATATTCATGATTTGGATGAATTTTGTGATGAGATAGAGAAAGTAGCAAAGGAATTTTATAGAGTTCTAAAAAAAATAAATATTGTGCAATTTTAATCGGAGATACGAGAAGAAATAAAATGTATCAACCTTTAGCATTTAAAGTTATGGAAAGGTTTCTAAAAGTTGGTTTTGAACTAAAAGAAGATATTATTAAACACCAGCATAACTGTAAGGCAACAGGTTTTTGGGTAAATAAGAGTAAAGAACATAATTTTTTATTAATAATGCATGAACACCTATTTGTTTTTAAGAAAGTAGCAGAGTGAAAACTTAGCGAAACATCTAACAAATACGAGGAACGAATAAGCTACCTCTCGGAAACTTATCGCTCACGATAGTCGTTATAGATAGAAGCTTAAAATGATATAATAACAGCAACAAAAACAAGGTCGATAATGAAAACAAAAGAGCATCAAATAGAATTGGATTTTATAAAAAAATTAGAAGAGATTAAATACATTTATCGCAAAGATATAAAAGATA
>JAMOQK010000040.1 GCA_027064045.1 Sulfurimonas sp.
AAAGTACTAGCTCAAGATTTTGTACGCCTTGTTCTGTTAGACGATGTAAACACGGCAACCGATTTAACCACAAAACTTCAAGGTTTCAAACAGGTTCAAAAAGTAGTTTTGTACAACAAAGAAAAGAAAACAATCTTTACATATGTAACTCATCCTAGCAAAGAAAAAACAATCTTTAACACTAAAAACAAACTCTATTACCATGATGGCTACTACGGAGAGTTATATTTTGAACTTAAAGTAGAATCATTATGGGAAATTTTTCAAGACAATTTATTAACTTTTCTCCTTTTGTTGCTTTTCTTTTTAAGTATCTCTTTTTTAATAGCAAAAAAATATGCTAATTCTTTTTCTCAACCAATTTTATATCTTGTTAATTTCCTAGAAAAAGTTGAATTTCAAGACAAAATGAAACAATATAAAATAAAAGGCGATTATGATGATGAGATTGGTAAACTTTACGAAGAGATAAACATTATGTTTGCTAACATGCTTGACTTTATGCAACAAAAAGAAAAAGCACAAAAAGAACTATCTTTTATAACACAATATGATGCTTTAACAGGTATGCTAAACAAAAATGGTCTTCTTAAAACACTCAAACAAACTTTACAGGATGATAATTCAAATTGGAACATCATGTTTTATATAAAACTCACAAACCTTAAGGGTATAAATCATGCTTATGGATACCAATATGGAGACTTAGTATTAAAAAAACTAGCTCAAAGTATAAAAGAAAATTTTTCAGATGCAAATCTTAATGCTCGTATAAATATAGGTGATTTCATACTATATTATCAAAACACACACAGTGATAAACATGCTTCACTTACAAAAGCACAAAATATTGCTGATGCACTCATATCAATTTTATCAAACAATATAGAGGTTGAAGGGAAAAGCTTAAGCCCAGAAATATATGTTGGCATTGATATTTTTCACAATGAAGATGACCCACTTAAAATCTTACAACAAACAAATATTGCTCTAGAGCTTGGCAGGGAGAAAAATCGAAAGATTGTTTATTTTGATAAAACAAATGAAAATTATGCACAAAATGCTTTTAATGTTTTTGAAGGGTTGCTCATAGCTTTAAAAGAAAATCAATTAGAAGTTTTTTATCAACTACAATATAACAGTGACACAAAAATATTTGGTGCTGAGGCTCTTATACGATGGAGACATCCAGAGTTTGGATTGTTAACACCTTATAGATTTATACCCATAGCAGAAAGAACAGATCTTATTGTAAAGATTGGTGACTGGGTCATAGAAGCTGTTTGTAAACAACTCCAAAAATGGCAAAATAATCCAACAACAAAAGATTGGATCATAGCCATCAATGTAAGTGCAAAACAGTTTCATAAAGATGATTTTGTAACAAACCTTTATGGTGTTGTTTCACGATACAAAGTTGATCCAAATAAGATAAAACTAGAGTTATTAGAGTCACTTTTTGTTGAAGACCAAGATAAGGTTGCTGTCAAAATGTATGAGCTAAAAGCTTTAAACTTTAAACTCTCTTTAGATGATTTTGGAACAGGTTTCTCATCACTTCAATACCTAAGAACATTTCCACTAGACCAAATAAAAATAGACCAATCTTTCATAATGAATATGTTTAATAATGACAAAGATATTAAAATCATAAAATCTATCATATATTTAGGTGCTATTTTAGATATGGAAGTTATAGCAGAAGGTGTTGAGGAAAAAGAATATTATGAAAAACTAAGAGAACTTGGATGTAAATATTTCCAAGGATATTACTTTGCAAAACCACAAAGTATTGAACAACTCAATAAAACTATAAAATCTTAGCTTCATATTATCATTATTTTTGTATAATGGGTGCAATATTATTTTAACAAGGAACAATGCCATATGAGTTTTTTACAAGAATTTGATAAAGAGATATTTGATTTATGCGAAAAAGAGCTAGAGAGACAAACTAACCATTTAGAGATGATAGCGAGTGAAAACTTTACTCTTCCAGCTGTTATGGAAGCAATGGGAAGTGTTTTTACAAATAAATATGCAGAGGGATACCCTGCTAAAAGATATTATGGTGGTTGTGAGTATGCTGATGGTGTTGAACAATTAGCTATTGACAGAGCATGTGAACTTTTTGGATGCAAATATGCAAATGTTCAACCACACTCAGGAAGTCAAGCAAACGGTGCAGTTTATGCAGGACTTTTAAAAGCTGGTGATAAACTTCTTGGTATGGATTTAAGCCATGGTGGACATTTAACTCACGGTTCTAAACCTAGTTTTTCTGGTAAAAACTACCACTCTTTTACTTATGGTGTTGAGCTTGATGGTCGCATAAACTATGATAGAGTTATGGATATAGCTAAAATCGTTCAACCAAAAATCATAGTTTGTGGAGCAAGTGCTTATGCCAGAGAGATAGACTTCGCTAAATTTCGTGAAATAGCTGATGCAGTCGGAGCCATACTTTTTGCTGACATTGCACACATTGCTGGTCTTGTAGCTGCTGGTGAGCATCCTAGTCCATTCCCACATGCCGATGTCGTAACCACAACTACACATAAAACTCTTGCAGGTCCAAGAGGTGGTATGATTATGACAAATGATGAAGATATAGCTAAAAAAATGAACTCTGCAATCTTCCCTGCTCTTCAAGGTGGCCCACTTGTTCATGTTATAGCTGCCAAAGCTGTTGGATTTAAATACAATCTATCTCCTGCTTGGAAAGAATATGCTAAACAGGTAAAAGCAAATGCTAAAATCTTAGGTGAAGTTTTGATGAAACGAGGATACGATGTTGTAAGTGGTGGAACTGATAACCATCTCATACTTGTTTCTTTTGTAGGAAGTGAAATAAGTGGAAAAGATGCTGATGCAGCACTTGGAAATGCAGGTATAACCATAAACAAAAACACAGTTCCAGGTGAGACTAGAAGTCCATTTGTCACAAGTGGTATCCGTGTTGGTAGTCCTGCTCTTACAAGTCGTGGGATGAAAGAAAAAGAGTTTGAATTTATAGCAAATAAAATGGCAGATGTTTTAGATGATATTAACAACACTCAACTACAAGCTAGTATCAAAGAAGAACTAAAAGCATTAGCTCAAAACTTTGTAATTTATAATCAACCAACATACTAAAAGGCAAATTATGACAGCAATGGATCTAAAACTTATCAAAATGGTAACAGACCACTATTGGGAAAAGAAAAACAGTGTAGTAAATAAACTTGTCTTTAAAGGTCGTACTTTTTATAATAAATATGAAAGAGTAAATGCACCATTAAATCAAGCTGTTATTAATAAACATTTAAAAAGGGAGATTACCGTTGCCCACTCTCTTGTAAATAAGCATGGAAAGGTTGAAAATATTGTTATAGATTACAATGGAAGAGACCCTGAAAGATTTTACCACAAAGCACAACTTCTACTTCGTGAAGAGGGGTATATAAATTTTACAGCTTACAAGACAAAAACTGAGGGGCATCTGCATGTTTATATCCATAAAGGTCATACAACTTTACAAGAAGCTATACAACTTGGTAAGATGTTAAGTATGAAACTAGCATCTAAACAACCAAAGCAATGGAGAATGTTTCCTAATGCTGATATGCCAGAAGAGTATAACATCCTTGCTTTACCGTATGAAGTTTATGCTAAAGAGCGTGGAGCTTCTTGGTCAAAACACATGTAATGTGTATAAAAATTAATTTTAGGAGATTATTATGCAAGAGAAAAATGAGTTAAATGACATTATACTAAATAAAGGTAGTTCTAGTAATAATAAAAAAATTATTTTAGCAGTTGCTACACTCGGAATCATTTTGATAGTGGTTGTATTGTTGATGAACACTCTCACTTCAAACGGCACTGATAATCTTCCACAAGCAGTACTTCCTCCACAGCCAAAAGCAACAACTCTCACACAACAAAAAGAGGAACCACTTTTTGAAGAGGTTGAAGTGGTTCAAGAGGACAACAAAGACAACAATAACTTAAACCAGATAGCACAAAGACTTAAAGAGCAAAGTAAAACTGAAAACTCTACCCCTAAAAAAGAAAAAGTTGTAGAAAAAAAAGTTGTTGCTAAAAAAGTCAATAAGCATATTGTAAAAACAAAAAAAGCTACATCTGTAAAAACATATTATGTACAAGTTGGTTCTTTTTCAAAATATGAACCAAACAAAAAGTTTTTAAAATCTATAACAGATAAAGGATTTAGTTACAAATATCACAAAGTAACTAAAAACAACAAAACAATAAACAAAGTTTTAATAGGTCCGTTTAACAACGAAAAAAATGCAAGAAATGCTCTTAGAACTATTAGAAGTTCCATAGAAGCTGGTGCTTTCTTAGTTCGAATATAGGTGAGTTTTTTTGATTTATTCTAAACAATTTGTACTTGACCAACTAGCTCCTATCGCAGTTTATTCAAAATTAAAAGATAGATTTAAAGATGAGATAACATACCTTTTTGAAAGTGCAGGACAAAGTGAAGGAAACTATAGCTTTATCTGCATAGGTGCAAGAGAACGACTTCAATATATAGACAACAAAACTATTTATACAGATAAAAATAAAATAAAACATGAAAAAGAGGAAAATCCTTTCACTTTTTTAAAAGACTATTATAAAAATATAGATACAACTAAATACAAACAGGCAACCAAAAAACTAAATGTTGGATATGTTGATGGTTTTATAGGTTATATTGGTTACGATATGGTTAAAGTATTTGAACCAAAGCTCAATTCAACTATGGACAATCTATATGACGAACTCAATACACCAGACTTAGATTTGATATTACCTAAAATGATTTTAATTTATTCGCATAAAAATCATCAAATCACACTTATTTCTACACTAGAAGAGTTTAAAGATAAATTTGAAGATATTCATGATGATTTAAAAGGCACATATATCTACAAACACAGAGTTCATAATATAGGTAACGATAAAGGAAGTTTTGCACATTCAAAAGAGAAGTTTTTTGAGATGATAGAAAAGTCAAAAGAGATGATAAAAAGTGGCGATGTTTTTCAAATCCTTATGACAAACCGTTTTACTAGAAATATAAAAGTTGATCCTTTTAGTTTTTATCGTATCCTTCGTACAAAAAATCCATCACCGTATATGTTTTTACTTGAATACGAGGATTTTAATATCGTTGGAAGCAGCCCTGAAGTTATGATAAGATTAAGTGATGGTGAACTTCTTTTGCGTCCTATTGCTGGTACTAGAAAAAGAGGTACTACAAAAGAGAGAGATAAAGAGTTAGAAAAGGAGCTTTTAGCAGACCCTAAAGAGTTGGCAGAACATCTAATGCTTATAGATTTAGGTAGAAACGATGTATCACGAGTTGCAAAAACAGGAACTGTAAAAGTTGAAGATATGATGCATATTGAAAGATTTAGCCATGTTATGCATATAGTTTCAGATGTAACCGCTCAACTTGATGATGATAAAGATATGTTTGATCTGTTTATGGCAACTTTTACAGCTGGAACTATGACAGGAGCACCTAAAATTCGTGCAATGGAACTTATAGCTGAGTATGAAGGTCTAAAAAGAGGTTTTTACAGTGGAAGCATAGGATACTTTGGTTTTGATGGAAATATGGACTCAGCCATAACCATAAGAACAGCTATGGTAAAAAAAGACAAAGTAATACTTCAAGCTGGTGCTGGTATAGTTGCAGACTCACAAAACGAATTAGAATACCTAGAGGTAAAAAATAAACTCGGTGCATTAATCAACTCACTAGAAGATTTAGATAAAAAAGAATAAATTTAGGTTATAACATTAAGTTTTAAAGTGCTACAATTTTGTATATTATTTTAAATAAAGGATATGTATATGGGTTTCTTCTCATTTAAACAAAACGATTATGATTTCTCTTTTGTTGCTCAAAAGATAGAGGATTTAAAGGCTTCAGGTATCTATATATCACAAAAAAATGAGGAGCTTTTAAACTCTCAAGATGTTGTGGTTCAAATAAAAACTATTTTTGCTATTCAAGAAAGAGAAAATCAGTATTGGAATGAGTTTAAAAACTCATATCCTGTTGCACTTTTTTCTGTTTTACCAAATAGAAAATTTATAGAATGGAACAGTGATTTTGAACTATTAACTCAATGGAGTGCTTCAGAATTAGAAAATATAGATGGTGCAGGTAAAGTACTTTGGCCAGTAAATCCAAAAGAGTGTAAGGTTTGCAAAATAGTTGGTAAATATGACACTCAAGAGAGAAAATCTGGATATGGAACTGCCGACCTAATTAATAAATCAGGAGACACCATACCAGTATTTACATATGTAATTCCTATCTATAAAAATGGTGAGCTTGAGAGAACATATGTTATTTTAAGGGACAGAAGAGAAGAGTTTCGACAAAGACAAGAGTATCTGGAAAATGCCATATCTCCACTTATCGATAGACTAGAGAAATTAGCACAAAAAGATATTAGAGATTTAATCTCTATTGATGATGATGACATTAAACTCTTAGAGTCTCCAATCAATCAAATTATTTCATTTTTACAAGATATTACTAAAGATATTGAAAATACTACACTAAAAATAAATGATGATTCAAAAGATACTAAAGAGTTAGTCAATAACTCTCTTGAGTGGGCTACAAATGATTTTCAACAAAATCAACAAAATCTTATGGAAAGAGCAAAATCACTTGATGAATCAACAGGTGCTATTGAAGAGATGGTAAATCTCATCAAAGATATTTCAGATCAAACAAATCTACTTGCATTAAATGCTGCTATAGAAGCTGCTCGTGCTGGTGAACATGGTCGTGGATTTGCTGTTGTAGCTGATGAAGTAAGAAAACTAGCAGAAAGAAGTCAAAAAGCAGCTATTGAAATATCTTCTACTATCTCCATTTTAAAAGACTCATCATTCTCCATTATTGAGGAGATAGACCATACATTACAAGATAGTTCCAAGTTGGTAGATTTTTTAAACTCTATTGATGAAAAAATTAATTCTATGGAAATTTTTGTATCAAACTTACGAGAAGAAGTTTCAGGCTTCCAAAACTAAGAATATATTTATGAAAAAACTATTTGCTATATTTGGCGATCCCGTTGAACATTCTAAAAGTCCACTGATGCATAACTATGTTTTTAAAAAACTGCATTATGATGCTTGTTATACAAGAGTACATCTAAAAGATGGAACAAAACTCAGAGATACTTTTTTTAATCTTAAACTTAGTGGTGCAAATATAACTGTACCACACAAAGAAGCAGCTTTTAAAGCTTGTGATGAAGTTAGAGGTTTCGCTCTTAAAGTTGGAGTTGTTAACACTATTGTAAATGAGAATGGAAAACTTATAGGCTACAACACGGATGCGGATGGATTTATGTTTGCTATTAAAGATTTTGGAGATATTAAAAATATTTTAGTCATCGGAGCTGGTGGAACTTCTAAAGCATTAGTCTCCCGTTTTTTACAAGAAGATATAAAAGTAACAGTATTAAACAGAAGTGAAAATAGATTATCTTACTTTAAAACACTTAAATGCACATGCCATACTTGGGATAGTTTTAAAACAACAAAATATGACCTAGTTGTCAATACAACAAGTGCAGGTCTTAAAGATGAAGAACTTCCAGCCCCAAAAAATTTAATAGAAAATATACTAAATAACACCTCATTTGTGGCTGATGCAATCTATGGAAAGCTTACACCATTTTTAAAACTAGCACAAGATAAAAAGATAACTTTCAAAGATGGTGCAGACATGTTACTTGGACAAGGTATCTTGGCAAATGAACTTTTTGTAAATCATAAGCTAAAGCAAGAAGATATTAAAATCCAGATGCAAAAAAGCTTTAATACAACAATCATATCCTAACCCTATCTTCTAACGCTCTTGTTAGAGATAGTATATCAATATTTTCCAAACTCACACCAGTTGGTACACCTTGAGCTATCTTTGAAAAATGCAAATCATATCCACTTAATTTATCCTCTATGTACAATATAACAGCATCATTTGCAATAGATGGAGTAAGTGCAAATACAACCTCTTCAACACCACTTTTTATAATATTTTCAAGATGAAATATATTCATCTCTTCTAACATTTCTAAAACAAAATATTTACCATCAAACAACCCATTTTCTTCTAAAAGCAATATATCTTTTGCATTTTCAACTATACACAATAAAGTGTTATCTCTATTTTCATCACTACAAATATAACAAAGTTCATCTTCGCTCATCCCACCACATGAAGTACATTTTTTTAGACTTCCAAGAGCATCTTCTATGGCATGTGAAACTTTCATACCAACAAAAGTATCTTTTATTACCATGTAGTATGCTAATCTCGTAGCAGACTTTTTTCCTATAGTTGGCAACTCTTGCAATGCTTCTACTAAACGATTAAACTTATCTAAAGATCTATTCATCTACCCTCTTTTTTGGTACTAAAACCCATAATTTTAATGGAGATTTCAACTCTCCAGCTATCCTCATAGCATCATCTCCATAACCTAAGAACAAATCTGCTCTAACACTACCTTTTATCGCACCACCTGTATCTTGTGCCATCACAATCCTGTCAAATTTTTTACCATCAACAGTAGCATCTATATACAAAACACTCCCTAAAGGGATATATCTTGTATCGACAGCAACTGATCTTTTTGGTGTTAAAACAAGACCTAATGAACCCGTTGCCTCAAACTTTCTTATCTCAAAATAGACCATAGATTTGTTATAGTTTAAAACTTCATCAACCCGTTTTGGATGTTTTATCAACCATTCTCTTATGGTTTGTAAAGAGATATTTTCTTTTTTAATCTCACCTTTATTTATCAAATATTTTCCAATAGAACTATATCTATGCCCATTTTGATTTGAAAACCCAACAAAAATCTCCTTACCATTATCTAAAGAAATTCTACCTGAACCTTGAACCTCTAAAAAAAATCTATCTATTTTTGAATCAACATAACAAATAACCTCAGCATCCAACTTACACTCTTTAGCATCTGCTCTTGTGTAGTACGGAATAAGTTTACCATTTTCTAATCTGCCTCTAAGCCTATATTTTTTAAGTGCTGGGTATATTGAAGCTAAATCAACAACTATCAAATCTTTTGGTTTTTTATATATTGGGTATAGATATGGTGCTTTTTTCACCAAAGAACCTCTTAATTGTGGCTCATAATAACCTGTTAACAACCCATTCCCATCGCTCTTCATCTCTTTTAATGCAAAGTTATTTTCAAAGAATTTTTTAGCATTTTTGGCATGTGGGGCTTTCTTACATAAAGAGGTATAAATACTCTTCGCTTTTATAGATTTACAATTATTTTCAAATGAGACCAAAGCATTGTAATACCGTTCTTTTTCCCACTTTGGCAACTCTTTAACCTCTGGTTTTATTGAACAACCTACAAACACTAACAATATTAAAATTAAATAAATAAAAGATTTCATAGTAGTGATTATACTGATATTAAATTAAAAACGATATAATCGCGAAAAAATTTCAGAGGATTTAGGAAAACTATGCAAGATTTAAGCTATTATGAAATTTTAGAAGTGTCTCAAAATGCAGATAAAACAACTATAAAAAAAGCCTATAGAGCGATGGCAAAAAAATACCATCCCGACAAAAATCCAGGAGACAAAGAAGCAGAACATAAGTTTAAGTTATGTAATGAAGCGTATCAATGTCTAAGTGATGACCAACAAAGAAGTATCTACGATCGCTATGGTAAAGAGGGTCTTCAAGGTATGGGTGGTGGCTCAGGCCATTCATCTGCTGGTTTTGATGATTTAGGTTCCATGTTTGAAGAGATGTTTAGTAGCTTTGGTGGTGGTTCTCGCCGTCGTCAAAATCCAGCAGATATGGAAAAATACCCACTAGACATGAATGTAGATATGTATATAACTTTTCATGAGGCTATCTTTGGTTGTGAAAAAGAGATAGAATTTTCTTACAAAAAAGCTTGTAGTGACTGTAAAGGTACTGGTGCTAAAGGTGGAAAACTATCCACTTGTAAACAGTGCAAAGGTCAAGGTCAAGTTTATATGAAACAGGGCTTTATGACATTTTCTCAAACTTGTCCAGTTTGTCATGGTAGTGGAACTGCACCAGCTGAACCATGTAAAACATGTCATGGAGATGGTTATACAGAAGAAAAAGACAAAGTAAGCATTAAAGTTCCAGCAGGTATAGACTCAGATAACAGACTAAGGGTATCTGGAAAAGGAAATATTGGCAAAAGAGGAACTCGTGGTGATTTATATGTAACATTTACAGTAAAACCAGATAAACATTTTGTAAGAAATGGAAATGATGTTTACATAGAAATACCCGTATTTTTTACTCAGGCAGTTGCAGGGGAGAGTTTAACCATACCATCACTTACTGGTGAATTAGAGTTAAAACTTGATATTGGTACAAGAGATAAACAACACTTTACTTTTAGAGATGAAGGGATAGCAGATGTTCATGGACACGGCAAAGGTGATTTAATAGCACAAATAAACATCACTTATCCTAAGAAACTAAATGATGAACAAAAAGAACTTTTAACAAAACTTCAAGAGTCT
>JAMOQK010000041.1 GCA_027064045.1 Sulfurimonas sp.
TGAGATAGATAAAGCCCTTAAAGAGTATGAATCTAAAGGTGGTGGTAAAGGTGGAAATCGTCCAGATGCAAAACTACTACTTCAAGATAAAAATTTAGATTATTATCCTATACTTATAGAGTACAAAGGGGTTAAAAACAAACTTGTAAAACTAGATAGCAATAATCAAGTGGAAAATATGACCTCTAAAAATGAACCACACTATACAAATATAAAATCTTATGCAGTAAATGGAGCAGTTCATTATGCAAATGCTTTACTTCATCATACTACTTATTCAGATATTATAGCTATTGGTATGACAGGATACAAAGATGCTAATGATGATATAAAATATGAAATTGGTGTCTATTATGTATCTAAATCAAACTATGGTATAGGGCAAAAGATAGGGGAATTTAGTGATTTTTCTTTTTTAAATTCTTCAAATTTTGATGAATTTATATCTAATGTTAAAAATCTAAATCTAACACAAGAAGAGTTAGAGAAACTAAAAGCTCAAAGAGAAAAAGAGATAGATGCAAGTTTAACAAAACTAAACAATGATATATATCAAAACGAAACAGGATTAGGTGAAAATGATAGAGTTTACCTTGTGGCTGCTTCCATCATCGCAACTTTAGGCATACCTAAAAAAGTACCTATCTTAGAAAAAGATGATTTAAAATCACAAGATTTTGAGGGTGGAAGAGATGGAGACATCATTTTAAATCGTATAAAAGCATTTTTAAATGAAAAAGATATTCCTAAAGAGAAAAAAGATTTAATCGTTAGAACATTAGAAAACACACTTACAACTGAAAATATAAATAAAGTAACAAATGGAGAGAGCCAACTCAAAAGGGTATTTAGTAAAATTGTAGATGATTTGGGTATATACTATAAGATAGGTTTAACTACTGATTTTACTGGTAAACTTTTTAATGAGATGTATGGGTGGTTAGGATTTTCACAAGATAAACTTAATGATGTAGTGCTAACACCATCTTATATAGCTACACTTTTAGTAAAACTCTCAAGAGTAAATAAAGATAGTTTTGTATGGGATTTTGCAACTGGTTCTGCTGGACTTTTAGTAGCTGCTATGAATGAGATGCTAGAAAATGCAAAAGAGAATATCAATTCACCAGATGAGCTAATCCAAAAAGAGTTAGATATAAAAGCTAAACAACTTTTAGGGTTGGAGATAATCCCTGGAGTTTATATGTTGGCTATTTTAAATATGATTATGATGGGTGATGGTAGTTCTAATATCTTGTTAAAAGATTCACTTAGAGATTTTGATGGAAATTATGGATTTGGAAAAACAGAAGATAAATTTCCAGCAGATGCTTTTGTGTTAAATCCTCCATATTCAGCAGATGGAAACGGTATGGTATTTGTCCAAAAAGCATTAGATATGATGCATAAAGGGTATGCTTCAATCATCATACAAAATTCAGCAGGAAGTGGAAAAGCAAAAGAGTATAATATAGAGATACTTAAAAAACATACTCTAATAGCAAGTATAAAGATGCCAATAGATATATTTATAGGTAAATCAAGTGTTCAGACTAATATATATGTTTTTAAAGTTGGTGAAAAGCACGACAAAGAAGAGATGGTAAAGTTTATAGACTTTTCAAATGATGGATATGCAAGAAGTAATCGCAAAAAAGCGAGTAATAATCTAAAAGATACAGCAAATGCAAAACAAAGATATGAAGAGTTAGTTAAACTTGTAAGATTTGGAAAAAGTAAACTAAATATATTTACTGAAAAAGAGTATTATGAGGGGAATATTGACCCAAAAAATGGGGCAGACTGGAATCAATCAGCACCAATAGATACAAAACCAACTCTAATAGATTTTAAAAAAACTGTAAGTGATTATCTATCTTGGGAAGTATCAAGCTTATTAAAAAGGCAAAATCAGGGAAAGTAGATGCCTCACTTAACAAAATGTTAGATAGTGTTGAGTGGGGAGAATTTAGGCTTGGGGATTTGTTT
>JAMOQK010000042.1 GCA_027064045.1 Sulfurimonas sp.
ACACCGAGGCAACACTTATGGCTCAAGATATAGACATGATGAGCAATAAAGTTTTTGTTCTCTTAGCCATAATTGACCACATCATATACAAAGCAAATGCTTATGATATTATTGTAGCAGGTGATGCTCCAGAGAGCATCATTAACCACGAAGAGTGTAGATTAGGTAAGTGGTACAATAGCGTAGCCAAAGAGCGTTTTGGAAATACAACAGCTTATAAATCTATTAAAACCCCTCACAAAACTGTACATGATAGTATAAAAAATTCTATAGAATTCTTTAAGTATAAAGATTTAAGACTTGAAAACGAAAATAAAATCATACAAAACTTAAAAACTATGGAAGATAGCAGTAATACACTTTTTGCTCTATTGAATGATATGATTAATGAGTATAAAAAATAATTAGATTTTAAACAAATCTTAGCTACAATCGTGAAAATTTACAGGTGCGAACTTTACGCACCTAAACGAGAGTAATCAATGGTAACAGTAAACAATCTAATTATGCGTTTTGGAAATAGAATTTTATTTCAAGATATAAACTTAAAACTCGATCGACACAAAAGATATGGTCTTATAGGTGCAAATGGTGCGGGTAAAACAACTTTTTTAAAAATCCTTAGTGGTCAAATAAATGAATATGAAGGGGAAGTCGTTATCCCAAAAGCCAACAAAGTTGGTGTTTTAGGACAAAATCAATTTGCTTTTGAAGATTATACCATCATGGATGCTGTTCTTTATGGAAACAAAAGACTCTATGATGCGATAAAAGAGAAAGAGAAGCTTTATGCAACTGGTGACTTTGAAGATGATGCGGTAAATAATCGTCTAGCAGATTTAGAAGTTGTTTGTGTAGAGGAAGATCCAACTTATGAATATGATGTAAATATAGCTAAAATCTTAGAAAATGTTGGAATACCTGCTGAGAAACACAATAACCTTATGAGTACACTTGATAATGCTGATAAGTTTAAAGTTTTATTGGCACAGGTTTTATACCCAAAACCAGATGTGTTGTTTTTAGATGAGCCTACCAATAACCTTGATATTGAGACTATTAGCTGGTTGGAACATGAACTTAAAAGACATGAAGGAACTATGGTTGTTATCTCTCACGATAGACACTTTTTAAATGCTGTTGTTACAAATATACTTGATGTTGATTACCAAAAAATTCGTGAGTTTACTGGAAACTATGATGACTGGTATATCGCGGCTAATGTTATGGCAAAACAAATGGAGTTAGATAACGCTAAAAAACAAAAAGAGAAAGAACAACTAGAAGCTTTTGTCAGAAGATTTAGTGCAAATGCCTCAAAAGCAAAACAAGCAACTTCAAGACAAAAACAACTAGATAAACTCCAGATAGAAGATATAAAACCAAGTTCAAGAAGAGATCCGAGTATAGTTTTTAAAGCTAAGAGAGTTATGGGTGATGAAGCACTAAATATTGTTGGTATAAACCACTCTTATGGAGATAATGAAGTTTTAAAAGATATAAACTTAAAGTTTAATCCAGATGAAAAAGTGGCACTCATTGGTGGCAATGGTGTTGGTAAAACAACTCTTCTTAAAATCATTATGGAAGAGATAAAACCAACAAGTGGAGAAGTTCATTGGGGAGCAACTATTGAGAACTCTTATTTTCCACAAGATACAGCTGACATTATAGAGGGAGATGGTACTCTTTATGACTGGCTTAGAGCGTTTGATCCAAAAAGAGAGATAGCAGAGATAAGAAACTGTCTTGGTCGTATGCTTTTTAATGGTGAACAACAGGAAAAATCTGTTGTAAGCATCTCTGGTGGTGAAAAACACAGAATGATGTTAAGTAAAATGATGCTAGAGGGTGGAAACTTTTTAGTGCTTGACGAACCATCAAACCACCTTGACCTAGAGGCTATCGTTGCACTTGGTGAGGCACTGCATGAGTTTAAAGGTAATGTTATTTGTGTATCCCACGATAGGGAGCTTCTTGATGCTTTTGCCACTCGCATTATAGAAATTCAAGAAGATGGAAGCTATGTTGACTTTCATGGAAGTTATGAAGAGTTTGCCCAAGCAAAAGAGCAAGGAAAACTATAAAGTAAAGGAAAAACAATGGCTAAGTATAAAAAATTTTTAGGACTGGGAATAGCAGGTAATTTTGCACTTCATTTAGATCAAGCTGGTGAAGCTGAAGATTTTAAAGATGTTATAACAGCAGATGAAGCTGCACCAAAAGGGATGTTCCCATTTTTTTTACCAAAAGTACAAAACCCTGTAAACAAAGCTGAACTTCATGCAAAAGAGATACTCTCAACATATCCTTTAGGTGCTGACAACATTAAACTTCCAAAAGATGATGTTAAAGTTCAAGCTGAACCAGAAGTGGCACTAATTTGTGATTTAGAATATACTATGGGAAGACTAAGTAACATTAAACCAAAATATTTTGGAGCATATAATGATTGTTCTATAAGAGTTGAAGGTGCTGAAAAAATTAGTGATAAAAAGAACTGGGGACATGAGTCTAAAGGTTTTTCAAATACTATTTTTCCAGTTAAAACTTTTTTAGAAACATCAAATATGGACAACTACTCAATTTGCAGTTTTTTAAGAAGAGATGGTGAAATTCATGCTTATGGTGAAGATGTTGAACTAACTGGCTATAGCTATTTTCATGAAAAACTAATTGATTGGATGATAAATCAAATAAACACACAAGAAGATTTTGGTCCACTAGAACCTATTTTTGAGTATATTCAAGCATGTGACTATCCAAAAGAAGCTATCATCAGCATAGGTGCTACTAGATACACGGAGTATGGTGAAAAAACATTTTTAGAGATTGGTGATGAGATGATAGTTATCGTTTACGATAGAACAAAAGTTAGTTCAGATGATGTACTAAAAGCAGTTAAAAGTTCACATTATGATCATGAAAATATGAGTGTTCTTGCACAAAAAATCATACACCATGAGTAGAGGTAAAAAGTTAGATATTTTTATAGGTGCAAACATTGAGGATGATTGGGCAGAAGTTCAATCACCTCGCAAAAGCACTCTATCTAGCAACATTTTAGAACCATCCCAGCATTTTTTAGTTTTCAAAAAAGAAAAAAGGCGGGGTAAAACTGTCACTTTAGTTGGTCAATTCCACATGCCAAAGAGTGATACAACAACACTGCTGAAAAAACTGAAAAAGAAGATTGGCTGTGGTGGAACTCTTAAAGATGGATGGATGGAATTTCAAGGGGAGATGAAAGAGAAACTAAGAACTCTACTCACTGAAGAAAAATTTAGATTTAAACATTAGCAACATATCTATCTCTTCCCTCATCTTTAGCTTTATATAACATGTTATCAGCATTGCTAATCAAAAGATTATCATCAAGAGCATCATCAGCTACACAACATACAACACCAACAGAAATAGTTAAAAACTCATGAACACTACTTTTTTCGTGTGGTATTTTACTATCTCTTACGGCATCACAAATCTCCTGTGCTAATTTTGCACTATCAGACTCATCCGTTCCACTAAGTAATACACCAAACTCTTCCCCACCTAATCTAAAAACAAAATCACTAGGTCTTTTTAATGTGTCTTTTAAAGTTTTTGCAACTGTTTTTAAAGCATTATCACCTTCTATATGACCATATGTATCATTATATTGTTTAAAAAAGTCTATATCCAACATCATAAATGTTATAAATTTTTTATCTCTTTTAGCCCTTTTTAACTCTCTATTATAAACAATATTAAAATATCTTCTATTATATAAAGTTGTTAGCATATCAGTATAAGAAGCACTTTCAAGTTTTTTATTTGCCTGTTTTAATTTCTTTGTTGCTACCTCAAGTTGAGTCTGATCATTTTGAATACTTTTAAAAACATAATGTGAGATAAACATTATAGCTAGGATTATAAAAGTTAAAATTATTCCTAGATTTTCAAAAATCATATTATATTTAGTTAAAAACATTTTTCTTTCAAACTTTGCCACATCAATCTCATAATCTATTAATTTTTTAAGAATATTATGTATATGCGAAACTTTACTTTCCAAAACATCCATTGAAAGTTCCTGAAAATTTTTACCATTTTGAGAAGCTTTTAAAATCTCATAAAAATACTTATTTGTTGATTTCATCTCCATAGAGGCATAATCAAGATACTCTAACTCTTCATCCCTTTTAAAATGTGATTCATAGCTTTTCCAAAGTTTATTGATATTTTTAAGTGAATCTTCAATATTTAATTCAATATTGTCTTTGCTCAAATCCAAACTTTTAGCCCTGTAAAGTGTAGTTGTTAATTTACCATGATAAGTTTGTAAGATTTCATTTAGCTCTATAACTGGAACTAAAGAACCAAAATATAATGAATCTATATTTTTTTTCATAGCATTCATATTTATAATACCCATAATACCAATAACAAACAGACCAATAGCTATAAGTATAAAAAGAAAAAAAAGCTTACTTTTAAGTTTTAATGTTTCAATGAATTGCATAACAGATCAAAAGCATTTTTCATACCATTTTTTAGTGTTACATATCTTCTCACATATCTACATAAATAAGCTATTCTGAAACAATTTTTATCATTTTCACTATAAATCAATTCTAATAAAGTTTTAAATAAGTAATATATATCTGTTAATGGACACCTTAACAAATTAGAGGTTTAACACCGTTTATTAGTGTTAAATTTCACCAAATTATCTAATAGGAGAAAATATGTCACTTTCAAGAAGAGAATTTCTTAAAAGTTCAGCGGCAGCATCTGCAGCAGCAGCAGTTGGTATGAGTGTACCAGCAGAGCTAGAAGCAGCAGCAGTTTCAGCTGAAAGCGGCTGGAGATGGGACAAGGCAGCTTGTCGTTTCTGTGGTACTGGTTGTGGTATCATGATGGCTACAAAAAATGGTAAAATCGTTGCTGTTAAAGGGGATCCTGCAGCTCCAGTAAATAGAGGTCTTAACTGTATTAAAGGTTATTTTAATGCTAAGATTATGTATGGTGCAGATAGACTTACTCAACCTTTATTAAGAGTTGATGCAAACGGTAAGTTTGACAAACATGGTAAATTTGCTCCTGTATCTTGGAAAAGAGCTTTTGATGAGATGGAATCTCACATCAAATATGCACTTAAAAAATCAGGTCCTGAGGGTGTAGGAGTATTTGCATCTGGTCAATATACAGTTATGGAAGGTTATGCAGCTCAAAAAATGATGAAAGCTGGTTTCCGTTCAAATGCAATCGATCCAAATGCTCGTCACTGTATGGCATCTGCTGTTGTTGGTTTCTACCAAACTTTTGGTATTGATGAACCTGCTGGTTGTTATGATGATATTGAGCTTACTGATACTGTTGTATCTTGGGGTTCAAATATGGCAGAGATGCACCCAATTTTATGGTCTCGTGTAACTGATAGAAAACTTTCAGATCCAGATCGTGTAAAAGTTGTAAATATCTCTACTTATAGACATAGAACTTCAGATTTAGCAGATATGGAGATTATTTTTACTCCAAGTAGTGACCTTGCTATCTGGAACTATGTTGCTCATGAGATTGTTTATAATCATCCTGAAGCAATTGACTGGGATTTCTTAAAGAAAAACATTGTATTTGCTGCAAGTCCGGTAAATATGGGTTATGGTATGAGAAGAAAAGGTGAAAAATCTTTAACTCCTGTAAGACCTGATGGTTCTGCTGGTAAATACTCAGCTAAAGAGATGGAAACAATTAACCATGAAATGGTACATAGAGTTTCTGAAGCTGAAGCACCTGCACTTGAGCCTTATGGTTATAAAGCTGGTGATGATATGGTTAATAAACCTGCTGGTCTTAAACACTGGGAAATCACTTTTGAAGAATACAAAAAATTCCTAGCACCATATACTGTTGATTATGTAGCAGAAGTTGCTAAGGGTGATCCAGATGAAGATATTGAAGAATTTAAGAAAAAACTTAAATACTTGGCTAGTCTTTATATAGAAAAAGGTAGAAAAGTTGTATCTTTCTGGACAATGGGTATGAACCAACATACTCGTGGTACATGGGTAAATACTTTATCTTACAATGTTCACTTTATGCTTAACAAACAAGCACTTCCAGGTTCTGGTGCATTCTCACTAACTGGTCAACCATCAGCTTGTGGTACTGCTCGTGAAGTTGGAACATTTTGTCACAGACTTCCTGCTGATATGATGGTAAAATCACCTAAACACAGAAAAATCACTGAAAAAGGTTGGCATATTCCTTATGGTACATTAAATCCAGTAGGTAACCAACACATTATGAAAATTCACCGTGATATTGAAGATGGTGTTGTTAAATTTGCATGGGTAAATGTATGTAATGCTTACCAAGATTCAGCTTCAGCTAAACACTGGGTTAAAGCAGCAAGAACTATGGATAACTTTATTGTAACAAGTGATGGTTACCCAGGTATCTCTGCAATGGTTTCTGACCTTGTTCTTCCAAGTGCAATGATTTATGAAAAATGGGGTGCTTATGGTAATGCTGAGCGTCGTACACAACACTGGAGACAACAAGTTCTACCAGTAGGTCATGCAATGAGTGATACTTGGCAATGGGTTGAACTTTCTAAAAGATTTACTGTAAACGACCTATGGGGTCCTTACACTCTTAGAAATGGTAAAAAACTTGCTGATGTACGCGCGGCAGCTGAGAAAATGGGATATAGTAAAGATACTACTATGTTTGAAATCCTTTATGCAAATGAAAGAGCTAAGAAATATAAAATAGATATGGATTCATTCCCTCAAAAAGGTTATGATAACTCTGAGTGTAATGGTGATAGCAGAAATGTTGTAGGTTCAGATGGTAAAGTTTTCAAAGGTTACGGTTTTATGATTCACCAATACCTATTTGAAGAGTATGCATCATTTGGTCGTGGTCATGGTCACGATTTAGCTGACTTCGTTACTTATCATAAAGTTCGTGGACTTAAATGGCCAGTTGTTGATGGTAAAGAAACTCAATGGAGATTTAATGTTAAATACGATCCGTATGCTGCTAAAGCTGCTGCGAAAAATGGTCGTGGTTCAACTCACGCTTTCTATGGTACTCTAGCTAAAGCACTTAAACAAGGTACTTTAATGGGTATGGATAAAAAAAGTAAGAAAAAATCTTTAAAAGATAAAGCAAAAATCTTTGCTCGTCCTTACATGCAACCACCTGAAATTCCAGATGCTGAGTATGATACTTGGTTATGTACAGGTCGTGTACTTGAACACTGGCACTCAGGAACTATGACTATGCGTGTACCTGAACTTTATCGTGCAGTTCCAGAAGCATTATGTTATATGCATCCACAAACTGCTAAAGATAAAGGACTTAAACAAGGTGATCTTTGTTGGGTTGAATCTCGTCGTGGTAAAGTAAAAGCACATGTTGAGACTCGTGGTAGAAATAGACCTCCTCGTTCTCTAGTGTTTGTTCCTTGGTTCGATGAAAAAGTATTTATCAACAAAGTTTGTTTAGATGCAACTTGTCCTCAGTCAAAACAGACTGACTATAAAAAATGTGCTGTAAAAATTTACAAAGCATAAATTAAATTAAATAAAAGATAAGGGAAGTATCGTTTTGAGCGAAAACAGACCTGAAAATAAAAAGAAAAAACAACCATTAAGCGATAGAAGAAAATTTATCCTTGGTATGGCACGAAGTGTTGGTTTAGCAACACTTGGTGGTTTTGTATGGAGTGCTTATGTTGATGAAGTTACAGCAGCTGAGCTACTCCTTAGACCACCTGGAGCTATAAAAGAGGATGATTTTTTGAAAACTTGTATCAAGTGTGGACTCTGTGTTGAAGCATGTCCATACGATACACTTTTACTCGCTAAGCCAGGTGACCATAAACCTTTAGGGACTCCATATTTTGTTCCTAGAGATATGCCTTGTTACATGTGTCCAGATATACCTTGTGTGCCAGTATGTCCTACTGGTGCCTTGGATGAATCTAGCGTAACAACAGATGGGAAACTAGATATAAACATAGCTGATATGGGATTAGCTGTTGTTGATGAAGAAAGTTGTATTGCCTTTTGGGGAATACAGTGTGATGCTTGTTATAGAGCTTGTCCAATTTTAGGCGAAGCTATAACTATTGAGTATCAACAAAATAAAAGAACTGGTAAACATGCTTTCATGAAACCTATAGTACACAGTGATGCTTGTACTGGTTGTGGACTTTGTGAAAAAGCTTGTGTAACTGAAAAACCAGCTATACACATATTGCCTCGCGAGGTAGCAATGGGTAGAGCAGGAGATTACTACATAAAAGGTTGGGATAAAAAAGATGAACAGAGGCTTAAAAATGCCAAAGAAATCAAAACAACAACTGAATTGAGTAAGCGAAAAGCTTCGGATAAACTAAATGGCGATTTATTGGAGGGATTATATTAATGAAAACTCTATGGAATAATTACCGTTATCTTTTCTTTCGAAGAGTTACACAGATAAGTTTGTTAGTTTTGTATTTTGGTGCTAATGCTTGGGGATGGAAAATGCTTCAAGGAAACCTTAGCTCATCAGTGATTTTGGGTGTTATACCCATGAGTGATCCTTTTGCTGCCATGCAAATGTTAGCAGCAGGTGCTATTATGGCAACAAACCTACTTGTAGGTGTAACTGTTGTAGTTGTATTTTATTTCTTAATTGGTGGTCGTGCATTTTGTAGCTGGGTATGTCCAGTTAACATGGTTACTGATTTAGCTAATTTTTCAAGAGAAAAATTGGGAATAAATAAAATTCAAGGCATAAAACAACCAGCATCGAGAAAAATTAGGTACTGGGTTTTAGCACTTAGCTTAATCATTTCAGCATTAATGGGTGTCACAGCATTTGAATTTGTTTCACCAATATCTATGGTTCATAGAGGAATTGTATTTGGCTTAGGTTTTGGTTGGGCAGCAATGCTTATCATTTTTCTTTTTGATTTATTTGTACTAAAAAATGGGTGGTGTGGACATATCTGCCCACTTGGTGGATTTTATTCACTATTAGGCAAGTTTAGTTTAATTAGAGTACAACATTATGAAGAAAATTGTACTTTATGTATGAAATGTAAAAAAGTTTGCCCTGAGAATCATGTTTTGCATATGATTGGTAAAGAATCTTTACCGGTACTTTCTGGCGAGTGTACAAACTGTGCTAGATGTATAGAAGTGTGTGATGATGATGCCCTTGGGTTTTCCATAAGAAATATGGCAAAAAATAAAAAAACGGGAGAGTAAAATGAAAATAATAAGCAAATTAACAATTGGCTTAGCTACTGCTGCAGTTCTTTTCGTTGGTTGTGGTAATGATGCAACACCAGCAAAATCAGAAGTAGTAAAGCCAACAATCAGTGAAGAGTCACTTGGTCTTAGAAAAACGACTCTAAATAATGAAGCAGTAGCTCCAGCTAAAACTAGCTATGGTAAAAGTGTTGCTGGTAGTGGATATAAAATCGAAAGAGCATTCCAAGATGCTCCACCGATGATTCCACACGATGTAACAGGTATGATACCTATTAAAATTGGTGACAACCAATGTATAGCTTGTCATGCACCAGCTGTTGCTGCGAGTGTAGGTGCTACACCATATCCAGCTTCACATATGACTAACTTTAGACCTAAATCTTATGCGATAAAAGGTGAAAACACTTCTAGTGAAACTTTATCTCATATTGATATTGAAAAAGAGCATAAATTAGTTGGTGCTAGATATAACTGTACACAATGTCATGCTCCTCAGTCTGATGCTAAGTTACCAGTAGCAAACAACTTTACTCCTGATTATACAAGTAAAGATGGTGCTCACAGATCTAGTTGGAATGGTACCAAACTTATGGAAGGTATCAATACTTACGAGAATAGTAAATAATCTATGCAGAGAAGAGAGCTTTTTAGCTTTCTCTCTACATCTATCAAAGATGTGGCAAAGGGAAAGAAAGCTGTTGTTATTAGACCACCATATTATAATAATGAAGATGACTTTGATAGAGAGTGTCAGAACTGCAATGGTTTGTGTGCCACTTCTTGTCAAGAGCAGATTATAGTTATAGGTGAAGACAAAACACCAACTCTTGATTTATCAACAAATGGTTGCACATATTGTGATGATTGTGCAACAGCTTGTGAAAGTGGTGTTTTAGCTTTAGAAAACAAAAAACTTATAAAAGCCAACATTGTGATTGATAAAAAAAGTTGTTTAAGTTGGCAAGGTGTCATGTGCTTTTCTTGTAAAGATCCTTGTTTAGAAGATGCTATAGACTTTAAAGCTATGTTTATGCCAACTATCGACCAAGACAAATGTACGGCATGTGGGTTTTGCATCAGCAGATGTCCAACCAATGCTATAAATATAATAAAGGTAAAAAATGAAAATTCTGACTAAGATAGTTTTATCACTACTTATAACCAGTTCACTTTTTAGTGCAACACCACAAAAACCGATAAAACAATACAAAGCCGATGGTGCGATTATAGATTTAGTGATTAAAAATGGCAAGTTATATGCTTCTACAAAAGTGAGTATAGTTGATATTTTTGACATAAAAACAAAAAAAATCATTAAGCAAATAAAAGTTCCAAATATAACTGATTTTATGGGTGATGTAATAACAGCAAAAATATATTCAGTAGATGTATTAGGTGATGAGATACTTATCTTATCTCAAGCAGAACATGGCTACAGAAGTGTTTATATCTATAAAAATGACAAACTAATCCCTGTTATAACAATAGAAGATAAACTATATATTGCAAAAGCAAAATTTATAGATAAGAACAATATTGTTCTAGGACTTTTAAGCAATGATATTATCTCTTATAATATCAAAACAAAAAAACAAAATTGGACAATTCAGGCATCTGGTTCAAAATTTTCAAACCTAGCTCTAAATGAGAAAAAAACTGAAGTGGTTATTTGTGATGAAAGTGGTGATTTACATATACTAAATACAAAAAATGGAAAACTCTTAAAAACACTAACAGGAGAAAATCTTGATAATGTTTTTCAAGTTGATTATAAAAATGGTATCATTGCCACTGCAGGTCAAGACAGAAGAGCTGTTATATATAACCTAAAAGATGGTAGTGCTTATTATAAAACCACAAACTTTTTAATCTATAGTGTTGGTTTATCTCCAAGTGGCAAACTAGCTGGTTATGCAAGTGATGAAAACAATAATGTAACTGTTTTCAACACATCAACAAAAACAGATATAGGTGTATTTGGTGATAATAAAATGACACTAACAAACATAATTTTCATAAATGAAAATGAATTTTTTGTTGCTAGTGATGACAAAGTAATCAATTACTATAAAATCAAATAGAGTTAATTGAGTAAAAATTACAAAGACAGACTAAAGTATTAAAGATTATATGATAGAATATACAATAAAAAAAGGATAAGAAATATGAATATATCAAGTATAGTAGTGCAGTGTTTACCAGAATATGTTGAAGAAGTAGTTGAGAGTTTAAAAAACACTCCAGAATGTGACTATCATCTACACGACGCAAAAGGTAAAGTTATCATTACAATAGAGGGTAATAGTGTATCTGAAGAGTTAACAAAACTAAGAGTTATAGAAGCTATCCCACATGTTATAGCTGCAGATATGCAAATGGCATACTCAGAAGATGAACTTGATGAACATATGGAAGTTATAAACAACCGTGATGTTGTACCAAAAGCATTAAACGAAGATGATATTGATGTTGATAAAGTTGTTTACAATGGTGACTTGAAAAAACGAGAAGATATGGTTGCATTTGCTAAAGAATTTGATGCTGCAAAAGACAGGGTATAAAGATGGCTGTAACTTTTGAAGCGACTATTAAAATAGACGAAAATGACAACTGGTTTATAAGACTTAGAGATATTCTTGATGATAGAGTCGAAGATTGTAAAGACTTAGAAGAGTTCGCACAAAAAGTTGAAAAGCTAGGTGAAGATTATGGTGGACATGTTGATGAAGTAAAATGGTTAAAAGATGATGATGTTCCAGAAACTGCTATGGATGAGATACGAATGAAGATGGCAGAGCAAAGAGCTGAGATTGAGGAAAAGACTGGTGAGCCTGTAACTCCTTATGCTGTAAAAGATGAAGAAGATAAAAAGTAAGGTTTTTTAAACAGTGATTGCCAAACCTATACAAACAGATACATATTTTACCATTGATGAGATACAAAAGCATCTAAAAAATGTTGAGTATATCATCATGGCAGCCCCTGCCCCAAGCCACTTTAAGGACACTCCAATACAATTTAGCATTTTTTTAAATACTCAAGATAAATTTGATAAAGATATTAAAGATGCAATTTTGGACAAGTTTTTAGATGACTACAAAATCACAAATCCACAAGAGGTTATGAGTCAACTTATGCCTGTTGGATTTTCCATGAGTACACAAGATACCCCTATGCCACTACTACTAGTTAAGTCACAAGATCAAAAAAGCATACCATATACTATTATGCATGTTATCGACTTTTTAGGAGATTCTGAAAAATTTTACGAAGCTAAAGTAGATAAACTTACTGGTTGGTCTTACAGTTACAACTAAAATCTTGTAACTATACTTTTTTAAACTTAAAAATTTATTTTGCGATAGCTTTAGATAGATTTTCATAACCACCTTTAGTTATCAAAATATCATCCTCTATCCGTATCCCTATCCCTCGATATTTTTTAGGTACATTTTTATCATTTTTATCTATATAAAGTCCAGGCTCTATTGTTAAAACCATTCCCTCTTTAAATTCCAACTCGTTACCATCAGTATCTTTATATGGACATTCATCATGCACATCCAACCCCATCCAATGACCTATGCCATGTGGATAATATTTTTTATATTTTTCTTTTTTAATAAGCTTTTTTACACTACCTTTTAATATGCCAAGCCTGAGCATACCAACAGTTAATAATTCAACTGCTCTTTTTTGTAAATCACTCCTCTTGGCATGTGGCTTTATCATCTCCATCACTTCAAGCTGAGTAGCTAAAACTAAATCATAAAGCTCTTTTTGAGATTTATTAAACTGACTAACAGCAATAGTTCTTGTGATGTCACTTGCATAATATTCATATTCACAACCAGCATCAACTAAAATCAATTCTGTATCTTTTAATGGTTTGTTGTTTTCTATATAATGAAGGGTATTTGCATTATTTGCACATGCCACGATGGAAGTATAAGCATCACTATAAGCTCCATTTTTCTTAAAAACATACTCTAACTCAGCAAGAAGTTCATACTCGTTTTTTCCAGATTTTGGCATCTCCATCAAAGAGGTATGAGCTTCTTTTGTAATGTTTATAGCTTTTCTTATCAGCTCTATCTCGGCATGTGACTTTACAAGTCTCATCTTTTGTATAAGTGGTGCTATATTTTTATGAGTAGATAAAGTTTTAGCATATCTTTTTAATATCTTAACTTTTGAATAATCAAGCAAAAAATCAAAATACAATTCTTTTGTAGCTTGTAAATACTTTTTTAATTGTACTTCAAAATCATCCATAACTAAGACTTCATCAACTAAAAATCTTTTTTTAGCCTTTTTCTCCCCTAGCCTTTTTCCATTCCAAAGTTCCTGTTTTTTATCTTTTTTAGCTACAAATAGGATAACTTTTATATCATCTTTTTTCTTCACAATCAGCAAAGCAGACTTATCCTCTTTAAAACCAGTCATATAGTAAAAATTACTATTTTGCCTAAATGGATATTGTGTGTCATTGGAACGAGTTTTATAACCACTGCTAAAAAGAACAGCAACTGAATTTGAAGATAGTTTTTTAGCTAATCTTTTTCTTCTTTTTTTATACTCATTTTCACTTATCATTTGCAAACTCCACCAATCCATTTTACACTCTGAGCTATCACTTTTTCAAGAGCCTTACTCAATGCTTCAACTCCACCATTTGCATCAAGAGTTTTGGCATCTACTCTAGCTTTGAAATTTTGTGTTGCAATCACCTTTGAATTTTTACTATCTAAAAGTGTTAATTCAATCACAACACTACAATAAGATTTTGTAGAATCTTCATTAAAATACTGCATAAAATCTTCTATATTTATCTCTAAAATCAAATCACTTTTAGTTCTTGATTTTGAATTTAAAACACTTTTAAAAAGTTTTGTTGCTCTAATATGATTTAAAAGTTCTGCTCCTACAAAAATATTTGGTGACTCAGACCACTGTGCTTGTGAATAAGCATATTGTTTTGTCTCACCCTGTGCATAGTTCATATCTTTTGACATCAAACTACTTTGGCTAAACGGTTGTGCAACTTTCAGTGATTTATCTCTGCAAACGCCATCATTTTTAACAAAATTTGGTTTAGATGTTACAATTCTGTATTCAGTGACTGGGGGTACAACTGTGGTACACCCAGATAAAAAAACAATAATTAATAATACTAAAATATACTTCATATCTATTTTTCTCCTGGACCTTTTTTGATAGCTTCATGCTTATAAAGTATGTCACTAGGACTTCTATTGTACTGATTTAGAGTACCATCTAGCCTAATCATAAGTTGTTGCATCTCTAAGAGTGTATTGTTGAGTGTAGGTACAACATTACCAGCTATATCTTTAAAATTAAATTCTCCACTTGCCACAGCTCTTTTTATCTCATCCATAGAACTTCTAATACCAAGATAACTATTCATAATAGAAGCAAAAGAGTTGGAAATTTTATCTTCCCACGAAACACTTTTATTTACAAGATTTTCTATTTTAGGCATCATAATATCCATCTTTTTAGTTGCACTGTCCAGATTAGCCATTGAACTTTGAAAATGTTTTATAGTTTCGTTATCCAATACTTGTTGCATTTTATCCATAAAAACAGCACTTCTTGAGAGAAGAAGTGCTATCTGTTTTTGGTTTTCATCATTTAAAAGTTTTTCAGTTGCGCTGAGTGTTTTTGATAGTTTTGTTGAAACTGTTCCTAAAGACTTTTCAAACCTATCAAAAAATGATGGTTGAGTTTTTATAACAGGATATTTTTCACCAGCTTTTACTACTAATGGTGGCGCACCATTATCTCCCAAACTAAGATTTATATAACTCAGCCCTGTAATACCTTGAGATGTAAGTTTTGCCACAGTATCGGACTTGATTGGAGTTGATTTTAAAATGGTTACTAAAACTTCAACTTGCTCTGTATTTTTTGGATTTATTCTAAGTTCAGTAACTTTACCAACTGTTATACCTCTGTATTTCACAGGTGAATCTATATTTAATCCAAGAACAGACTCATTAAAATGTATATAATATTTTGTAGTTTCATTTTCAGCTGTAGGTTTAAGCAACCAATAGGTAAAACCAAACATCAATAAAATTCCAAATAGAACTAAAAATCCAATAAATGTATAATTTACTTTATTATTCAAATTTATCTCCAAAAAAAGTTTGTATAAATTTACTTTTTACTGAGGAAATATTATCCAAAGTTCCCTCGTAAGCAATTTTTTTTTCATCTATAATCGCTACACGGTCGAGTGTATCATAAATAGACTGCAAATCATGTGAAACCATAATAATTGTCAATCCCAACAACTCTCTCAAATTCAAAATCAAATCATCAAAATCTCTAGCTGAAATAGGATCAAGTCCACTTGTTGGTTCATCTAAAAAAACAAGTTTAGGATCCATAGCTAAAGCTCTGGCAAGTCCAGCTTTTTTTTTCATCCCTCCACTAATTTGAGATGGATAAAGGATGGCATCTGATGATTTTAAACCAACCAGATTTATTTTAAAAGCTACTATTTCATCTATCATTTTTTTTGAAAGATTTGTATATTCTTTTAACGGAAGTTCGATATTTTGAGCCAAAGTAAGTGATGAGAACAAAGCTCCAGCTTGAAACAAAACACCCCATTCCTGTCTTAATTTTTGAGCTTCATTATGTTTTATGGTGTTTAAGTCATGCCCTAAAACTTTGATAATTCCACCAGAAAACTCTTGAAGCATAACCATCTCACGAAGCAAAGTTGTTTTACCACATCCACTAGGACCTAAAAGTCCATAAATCTCACCCTCATTTATGGTTAAGTTTAATCCATCATGAACCACTCTCTCACCAAAAATAGTTTTAACCCCATCAACTTCTATAAATGGATTCATCATATCCCCAAATTTGTAAAAGCAATAGAAAAAACTGCATCACACACTATAACTGCAAAGATAGATTCAACAACACTTTTAGTTGTATTAAAACCTATACTTTGAGTATCATCTTTTACCATCATACCCCTATAAATACCTATAGAAGCTATCAAAAATGCAAAAAAAGGTCCTTTAACTATACCTACAAAAAAATGTTTCGCAGCTACAACCTCGCCAAACCTATCTAAAAACATATTAACACTTATATGTAAACTAATATTTGAGACAACCATACCACCAATTATCCCCATCATATCTGATACAAATATCAAGATGGGCATAGCTATCATAAGCGCAATAATTCTAGGTAATACTAAAAAAACATATGGATCAAATCCCATAGTTTTCATAGCATCTAACTCTTGAGTTATCTTCATCGCTCCAATTTGCGCTGCAAATGCAGAACCACTTCTACCTGCTATAACAATAGCTGTAATCAAGGGTGCTAACTCTCGAAAAATAGAGATACCAAGCATATCTACTATAAAAATATTTGCCCCATAAATTTTGAGTTGAAAAGCTGATTGATAAGCCACCACAAGACCAATCAAAAAACTGGTTAATGCCACGATACCTAAAGCTCTTACAGCACTCTCATTTATCTCAAAAGCTATCTCTTTATATCTTATATTTTTTAATTTTTTTAGATATATCATTTTTGTAGCAAAAAGTTTACCCATAAAAGCCATAAAAGAGATAAAACCCAAATAGTTTGAATATGCTGATTTACCTACGGAGTAAACAAAACTTTGTTTTTCTATTTTGGGGATGGGTAATAAATGTGGATTTTGATTTTGAACTAATTTTAAAGTTCCAAGTGTATCTTTGTTAGAACAAAGTATATCTACTTTTATTCCTTTTGAAGTCATTTTCTTTTTTAAATCTTCTATAAAAAGTGCTGCAGCAGTATCAAAAAGTTTACTTTTATATAGATTTACCTCAACCTTTTTGACAAACTTAAAATCTACATTTAAAACTTGTTTTTCATAAGATGAAATTGTATAAAGATTAAACTCTCCCCTAAATTCAAAGGAGAGTTTATCATCAAAAGAACTAATATTTAAAAGAGGTTCCATCATGCTAAGATATTTTAGAAATCTCTCTCTAATAATTTATTAACTTTTAGTATAGTTAAAATTTTATCTTCTTGTTTACCAACACCATCAATCATACTTTCATCACCAACCATAGTATCTGGTGCTGGTCCTATATCCTCTTTTTTAATTCTAATCGCCATTGTTAATCTGTCTATAACAAATCCAGCAACTTCATCACCCTGTTTTAGAACAAAAAAGCGAGTTTCGTCACTGTGTTTTTTAGGCGTCAAACCAAACTTTATACGAAGATCAATCAACGGAATAACTGAACCACGAAGATTGAAAACACCAACTACATAAGCTGGAGTTTGAGGAACTCTTGTCCATTCAATAGGCTTTATAATCTCTTGAATACTCAAAATTGGAACAGCATATTCCTCTTCACCAATGATAAATCCAACTAACTGAACTATATTATCTGACTGATCAAGTGTTTCACTTTGTTGATTACTTTGTTTGTTAATAATCTCTTTTAATTTATCACTCATTATAAGAACTCCGATTTAAAGTTAACATTTCTTTGGACTACACTAGATAAGTAGTCAGCAGAATATGGTTTAGTGATGTACTCAACCATTCCAGATTCAACACCTCTCATACGATCTGATTTACTAGTACGAGATGTAACAGCTATTAGAGGAAGATTTTTGTATCTATTGTATTTTTTAATCTCCGTTGCCAAGGAATAACCATCCATTCTAGGCATCTCTATATCTATAAGCATCGCATCAAAATTATGATCACCTTGTTTTAGGATATTTAATGCCTCTTGACCATCACTTGCTTCAACAAGTGTTACACCTAAACTCTCAAGAGCTTTTCTCATAATCATTCTATCTGTTTTTGAGTCATCAACTATCATGATTTTATAATCACTAGCTTTTGTTTTTTCTTTTGTAAGAAGTGCCGTTGTGTTACTTTCAGCAGAAACAGAAGCTTTAACACCTTTTGCTATCTCCATAAGTGCTACAACATCAACGATAAGTGTTACACCACCATCACCTCTAATAGTTGCACCTGCAATACCCTCTATACCTTTTAGGTAATCGCCAAGAGATTTAATAACTATCTCCTCTTGTCCCACTAAAGTATCAACAATTAAACCAAGTTTTTGTGTTCCAAGACCAAGCACAACAACATAAGCATGTTCACTAGAATCTAGGATGCGTTCAACTTCAAATATATCTCCAATATGAACTAAAGATAAAACATCATTACGAAGTCTCATAACACTTCTACCCTCAACTGTATATATCTCATCAGTAGAGATTCTAACAGTCTCAAGAACGGAAGCTAGTGGGATAGCATAATGTTCCTCTTGAACACCAACCAATAAAGCTTGAATAATCGCAAGAGTTAAAGGAATTTTAAGTTTTAAAGATGTACCAGCACCAAGTTGAGAATCTATATCTATAATACCATTTACTTTTTCAATATTTGTTTTTACAACATCCATACCAACACCACGACCAGATACATTTGTAACTGATGCTGCTGTTGAGAAACCAGGTTTAAAGATAAGCCCAAAAGCCTCTTTATCGCTCATAATATCGGCTTCTTTTTCAGTTATAAGATTTTTTTCCAGACATTTATCTTTTAACATATCTGGGTCAAGTCCCTTACCATCATCATCAACTTGGATTATGATAGCATTTCCTTCATTGAAAGCTTTTAGTTTTATCGTACCAGTTTCTGGTTTGCCTAAAGCCACACGATCTTCTGGTATTTCAATACCATGGTCACATGAATTACGGATAATATGAACAAGAGGATCACCAATCTCTTCAACGATTGACTTATCTAGTTCTGTATCTTCCCCTGAGATTTCAAGTTCTATTTTTTTGTTTAGTTCACGACTTAAATCACGAATCATTCTAGGAAACTTGTTAAACACTTTTCCAATAGGAAGCATACGAGTTTTCATAACTGCTATTTGAAGGTCAGTCGTAACAAGAGAGACGATAGAAACTACCTGATTTAACTCCTCTAAAAACTCTTCACCTTCGTATCGCTCTTCCACATCATCATTGATTTTTATAAGTCTATTTTTAGCAAGAACAAGTTCACCAATAAGGTTCATAAGGTGATCAAGCCTTTTAACATCAACACGGATAGTCTGCTCAACGGTAGCAGGTGTTCTCTTAGCTGGTGCAGCCGCTTTTGCTTCACCTTTAGGTTTTTGTTGTGTTTTAGTTGGCTTTGGAGTTGGTGTAACTGCTACAGGAGTAGTTACAGGCTCAGATTTTGGCTCCTCTTTCTTTTGAGAATCAGGTTCTGGTGGAGCTTCTGGAACTTTTTCACCAGCTGCTATTTTTGCTTCTCTTTTAGCTTTATCTTCAGCTTGTCTCTCAGCCAAAAGTCTCGCTATCTCAGCTTCAACATCCTCATCACTCATATTATCATAATCAAGTTCTTCCTCGTCTGACTCCTCTTTAGGGGCAGACACCTCTTCTTGAGCAGGAGCTTCCTCTTGAGCAGGAGTAGCTTCATTTACAGGTGTTGCAACTTCACCTGTTCCACCACTTATCTTATCAAGTCTTGAAACACATGCTGACACATCTATACCAGCATCTGTACTTGTATCTCTAATAACATTTAACAATGCTTTCATAAGGTCAATAGATTCTAAAACAACATCCATGACATCTGGGGTGATTACAAGTTCACCATGTCTGGCTTTATTTAAAACATCTTCCATATGGTGTGTTAAGTGAGTTAAAACATCAAAATTTAAAAATGAAGAAGCTCCTTTAACAGTATGTGCAACACGAAAAATACCATTTAAAAGCTCTAAGTCTTCAGGATTTGATTCTAACTCAACCAAATCTTCATCTAACTTCTCAACCAGTTCAAATGATTCAACTAAAAAATCCTGTAATATTTCCTGAAATTCATCCATATTTATACTCCTACTTCATGTGCGCACGAACAACTCGTGACACCTCTTCATAAAATGAGCTTGCTTCAAACTTAACCATATAAGCTTCTGCACCTGCTTCTTTACCTCTCATCTCACTAAAATGATCACTAATAGATGAGTTAAATACTATTGGTATCGTTTTAAATCTCTCATCCTCTTTACATTTAGCTGCAAAATGAAAACCATCCATCCTAGGCATCTCAACATCAGAAACTATAATTTTAAGTTCTTCTTTAAGATTATCATTATATGTTTTATAAAGTTCTTCTAACTTTTCTAATGCATCTTGACCATCTATAGCCTCAACAACACGAAATCCCATCTTTTCTAGTGCATCTTTTACAATCTTTCTAGCAGTTGAACTATCATCCAAAACCATAGTCAGACCAGAAAAATCATCTACTCCTTGAGGAATATTTTCAACATCTGGCTTATAAAGTCCCAAATCTTGAACAACACTCTCCAAGTCTAATATAAGAAGAACATTATCGCCTTCTATTTTAGTTACACCTGTAATTTTGCTACCATCCAAACTACCAGTACCACTTACAAAAGTAGCAGGTTCTATATCACTCCAGCTTATCCGTCTAATTCTCTTAGCATCATGAACTATAAAACCTATAAGAACATTGTTAAATTCTGTAATAATAACCCGTCCATTTTTTTCAGCACCTTCTGGTTCTTTAACGCCCATCCATTTTGCTAAATTTACAACAGGTATCACAACCTCTCTTAAATCAAAAATACCCTCTATAAACTCTGGTGTTCCAGGTAATTCTGTTAGATTTGGTACACGAATAATCTCACGAACTTTAGAGACATTTACACCATATATCCCCTCATAAACACCACCATCTTCTTCTTTTAATATACGAAAATCAACGAGTTCCATCTCATTTGAACCAACTTTGAGCGAGTTGTCATTCATATTTTTACCTCCTCAGAGAAAAATTTTTCTTCCAATAGTTCTATATCTTTTGAAGATTTTACACTAAAATATCTTTGATTGCAAGCAAAAGCTCCCAAATTTATATATTTAAACTTATCAAAAACCAGTGTTTTATTTTGATGAAAATGCCCCTCTATAAAATAATCACATTCATACTTATTTTCCAATCTTTTTGAGACAAACTCTCTAAAACCAACAAACTCTTTGCAATCCTCTTTTTTACTTAGATAAGCATCTAACTTTTGTACAACTAAATGATTTAAAATAAAATCAACACCCCTTAAAAAATACAATGTAAAAGGGTTTCTTATGATGGCAGTGTATATTCTATATTGTAATACACTTCCAAAATCTCCATGAGCTAAAAGTATCTTTTTGCCATCAAATCCACATGCCACAGGTTGCTTTGAAATAGGAAATACTTTGGCATGTGGAAATATTTGTTTTAGATTAAAATCATGATTTCCCTCGAGATATACAACTTCTATCTCTCGTGAAATTTCGTTTATAAGCTGTATAACCTCATGATTTATCTCTTGCGAATATGGGATTTGATAAAAAAGTATATCAAAAATATCGCCTAAAAATATAAGTTGAGCTGGTTGAAGTTTTTTTGAATGGATAGTTTTTATAAAATCTAAAAATTGTGGACGAAAGTGGCAATAGTGTGCATCTGAAACAATAAATGCACCCTCTTTTATCTCTATATCACTATGGAACATAAGCTATATTTACAATTCCTGCTGTCTCATCAAGTCCCATCATCAAGTTTGCATTTACAACTGCTTGGCTAGATGCTCCCCTCATAAGGTTATCTATAGCGCTTGAAATAAAAAGTATATTACCTTTTTGTTTTACAAAAATATCACAAAAATTTGTACCTGCAACATTTTTCACATCTACTGGATTTTTACTAACTCTTACATGTGGAGAATCTTTGTAAAACTCACATGCCAAAGCATACCCATCAAAAGTTCCATTAACTTGAACATAGATAGAGGACAACATCCCACGAGTGATAGGCACTAAATGTGGTACAAAAGTCACCTCATCAAACTCAACTCCAAGTTTATTAGCTATTTCAGGTGCATGTCTGTGCATCAGTGGATTGTATGAAAAAAGGTTATCATTTACATTTACAAAATGTGTGACTTCACTAAGTTTTTTACCAGCTCCACTCACACCAGTTTTTGCATCAATAATAATAGGAGTATTTTTTACCCTTTTATCCATAAAAGGTAATATCCCCAAAAGTGCCGAAGTTGGAAAACACCCAGGATTTGCAACAAGTGAAGCACCTTTTAAATCATCTCTAAAAAGCTCAGGAAGACCATAGACAACATTTTTCAAGTTTTCTTTATCTGTATGTGGGCAATAAAACTCTTCATAAATCTCAAGTGGTAATCTATAATCAGCAGACAAATCAACTACTTTAACACCCTTAGCTCTTAGTGGCTTTACAAATGCCATAGCAGTTTTATGTGGAAGTGCTAAAAAAACAAGCTCACAATGAAAAACAACATCTTCAATGGCAACTTTTTTAACCTCTAAATCACAAACACCTTTTAAAGATGGATGTAGTTCTTCTATAGTTGTTCCACCTTCGGAATTTGCTACATAATTTAACTTAAATCTTGGATGTTTTATAAGAATTTTTACAAGTTCAAGCCCTGTATAACCACTCGCTCCAATAATACCAACATTAATCGCAGTCAAAAACAATCTCCTCATATTTTACTTCATCTATCTCAAACTCTTTTTTACCACTTGGTAACTTAACCTTTACCTCATCACCCTCTTTTTTACCTAGAAGTTGCTTCGCTAATGGTGAATTAAAAGAGATAAGCCCCTTATCTGGATTTGATTCACAACCACCAACTATGGTATATGTAAATTCCTCATCACTATCCATATCTGTCATAAGTACAGTTGAACCAAAACTAACCCGTGCATGTTCAAGCTCACTCGGATCTACTATTTGTGAATTTCCTAAAATATCCACTAACTCTGCCAAACGATTATCAATATTTTTTTGAGCCTCTTTTGCCGCATGATATTCTGCGTTTTCTTTTAAATCACCATGCTCCAAGGCTTCTTCTATCGCCTTAACAATACCTGGTCTTTTAACCTCTTTTAAATCTTTCACTTCTGCTTGGAGTTTGTTATATCCAAACAATGTCATAGGTTGAACTTTTTGCATAATATATTCTCTTTTATTTTTTGTTTCTATGATTATAGCCAAACTTTTTTTAAACTATATCTTAAGCCAATTTAACCTTTACATTTTCTCTCTTTTTTAAAGCAGATAAATCAAACTCTATAACCTCATCTTTACACTCAATAGTTATCAGACATCCCGTTTTTTTTATACTCTTTGGCATACTGATACCATTTAACAACTCTATCTTATCTTTAGTTTGTGGCTCATAAGCTATAAGAGTTTCATTTTCAACTATAAAGATTCTTCCACCTCCACAACCATCACCAATGACACCTTCACAATATATTTCACTTTTAAAACCAGCTATCATCTTCACATTCCTCTTTTGCATCCTTTAAAAACTCACTATATTTAGTTGAATTTTTGTCTAAAGTTATATACTCATCATAGGTGTATGTTTTAAAAGTTGTATCATCCAAACACTTACACAACTTTGTATCGTTCATATCATTACAATGACTAAGAAGTTCTTTTTTTTGCTCATCTTCCCAACCAACATAACTATTATAGTAAGGATATAATGCCCAAACAGCAAAGCCCAAAGTTAAAACTATATTTGTTATATACTTTTTATTTCTCGTCTGTATATACTCTTTTACATCATAAGAAAGCATCAAAACAAAAACAACTTCTAAGCCTATATTAAACCAATCACTATCTAAAAAATCAAACAATTCTTACCTTTACTACCATGTTAAATTTGGACGAAAAATCAGTTGATGATTATCTATCCCCTCATCACTAAGCTTTCCCCTGTATTTATCATCACCAGAGTACAAATACCCAATACCAAGACCAAAACTAACCTTCTCACCCCAACTACGAAGTGGCCATTTTTTCTCTAACATCACCTTTGCATCACTGAGTTTAAAACTATCAGCACTTGTAGCCAACATAACAGAAAATGCACTGTTATGAACAAATGACCACTCACTTTTTTTATAATCTATGCTACTTCTTCTAGCTCCGATATAAAGAGTATTTGCAAAATCATGATTATCATGAACACATGCACCAACCCTAAAACTCCAGTCCAAATCTCTATCTTTTTTATCTCTTGTTCCTTTTAGTTTAAACTCTAAAACACTCCAAGCATCATGATATGCTCTATTGTCTTTTATAGTAAAATTTCCAAGTGTAACCAAAGTACCTATAAATGCTCTGTTTTTACCTATGTGTTCTTGTTCTTTGTTTTTAAAAACTAACATCCGTCCTATAAAAAATGAGATAGAGTAAGGCTCTTCAAATCCAGCTGTAAGTGGTTTTATCCAGTTAAAACCATGTATTTTACTTCTATCATACATATCTTCATTATTTTGTCTAAAATACAAACCAGCTATCCCCATAGGATGGATGGCTGCCTCAATCAAAAATATATTTGGCTTAAAAGAGTTTAAAAGAAGGGATGAATATATCTCCTCTTCAGAATAAGAAGTTCCATCAACTATCTCATTATTTTTATCTAAATCAATATAAGCAGAAACATTTGTATAATAAACATCCAATTCATAATCATACTCCACAAGATCATCAGCACACAAACCCCACATGCCAAAAAAGAGAAAAAGTATAAAAATCTTTTGCATATTTAGCCTCTGATTTTCTTCAAAGTTTCACTACACATCATCAAACCAAAAGAAGCAGTTACTCCCATAAAACTACCACTCTCTTTTGTAAGTGCTTCTTCTGAAGAAAATATAACTTTGTATTTTTTCTTAAAACCCCGTTTTTTCAATTCGTATCTTATTTTAGCACCAAATCTATCGCCATAACTTTTCCAAATATCATCTACTTTTACTTGTGAAGCATCAACTCTTTTTGCACTTCCAAAAGATGAGATAAGTTTTTTATAACATTTTTGAGCAAGAGCCAGTTTAGCTTTTGTGTCATCTATGGCATCAAGCACCACATCATATCTCTCAAAATCAAACTCCCAAATCCACTCTTCATCAACTCTTTTGTTTATGATCTTGGCATGTGGGTAATGTTCTTTTAATGCTTCAACTTTCATCTCGCCCAAATGAAGTTCAGAATAAAGTTGCCGATTTTGATTACTCTCATCAAATCTATCAAAATCAACAATAGTTATATCTTTCACACCACTACGGACTAAACAATCAAGACAGATTCCACCAACTCCACCAACACCTAACAGTATGATTTTTGCATTTTGAAGTTTGCTAAAGTCATCTCCTAAAAGAAGTTTTACTCTGTCGTATCTAGCCAACTATCTAGCCTTTTTATACTTTTATAAGCACTTAAATCGAGCTGTATTGGGGTTATGGAAATATATCCAGCTTCTATCGCTTCATAATCACTCATCCCCTCAACACCCTCACGAGGAGAAAAGTTCAAAGGGTGTAAACCTAACCAATAATGTTCTTCACCCCTTGGATTTCTGTGAACATGGGAATCATTTGCATAAAATCTATATCCAGCATAAGTTACCACCATTTTAGCAGTTGTTTTTTCACTTGGTATGTTTATGTTTAAAAACTCTCTTGATGGTAGTGGAAAAGAGTTGTTTTTTATCTTTAAAACTATATCTTTTATAGTCTCACATGCCAAAGAAAAATCTCCAGTCGGATTTGTAAAGTCCATCACCTGACTTATAGCAATAGCAGGAACATCATGCAAAACTGCTTCCATAGCCCCAGCAGCAGTCCCTGAATAAGTTATATCTTCACCCATGTTTGAACCACGATTTATCCCACTTACAAGCAGATCTGGCTTCTCATCTTCATACATCGTACTAAGAGATAGATAAACACAGTCACTAGGAGTTCCATCATCAAGTTTATAAAAATCATCCCCAACACTTACAAAACGCAAAGGTCTAACAAGGGTAAGAGAATGTCCACATGCCGACTTCTCATTTGCAGGAGCAACCACAGTCACATCAACACCCTCAATATTCCTTAGAGTTTCAACTAAACTAAGAAGCCCATTAGCTTCATATCCATCATCATTTGTTACTAAAATCTTATATCTTTTTTTCATAAGTGTATTTTATACCAAAAATGATAAAATACACTTATGAAAAAGATTTTATATGCACTTATATTTTTAACTACGACCGTATTCGCAACATCTGCTTTGGATTTTAATAAAAATTACCAGCAATTAAATAAAGAGATTGACAGTATTTCTTCAAAACTTACCCCAGAAGAAAAAGTTTCACTTTACTACCTAGTTTTATCTACCCATGGGAACATACTAACCCTTTTATCTTTAAATGACACAAACGATAAAAGTTTAAAAACAATCGAACAGAAAATGCTAAAAGTTATTAAAAATTTAGAAAAACAAAACAAAAAAATAGATAAAAAAACGATACAAAAGATAAAAAAACTTTATCTTAAAATGACTAAGGATGATTTAAAACTTATTAAAAACACTAAAACTAAGATAAAAGAAAAAGTGATATATAAAGACAAACTCATTTATAAAGATAAAATAATATACAAGGACAAAATTATATATAAAGACAAACCAGTTTATAAAGACAAAATTATATACAAAGATAAAATCATACAAAAAACATCATATACATATAGCACTTTACTTGGTATTATTGGAATAATTTCAGGTCTTCTTGTTGGCTACTTTATATTTAGAAATAAAACAGATACACAACTAGACAGTTCAACACAAAATATTGCAGATGCCTTAAAGATACAAAATAGTTCCCTCATGAATGAGCTAAACTCTTTAAAAGAACAACAGCAATCTTGGCATGTGGATAATGAAGAACAAACAAAACAACTAGCACAAACAAACAAAGCCCTGACACAAGAAAAAGAAACATTACAAGAAAAAGTAGATAAACTACAAAATGATTATCAAACTTTATCCGATACTTTAGAAGAAAAATTACAACTTATAGATGAGCAACAAAAAGAATTAAATAAAAAACAAGTTCAAGATGAGTTATCAGATAAAAAAGATTTTGAATTTGATAAAAACTTAGAATCATTACAAAACCAGTCTCAAGATATTTTTAAAGTTTTAGACACCTTAGCAGACATTGCAGACCAAACAAACTTACTCGCACTAAATGCAGCCATAGAAGCTGCAAGGGCTGGTGAGCATGGTAGAGGTTTTGCCGTGGTTGCAGATGAAGTTAGAAAACTGGCTGAAAAAACTCAAAAAACTTTACATGACGCTAAAACAAATATTATAGCTGTTGATAGAGAGATTTAAACAGTTTCTATATTAAGGAATATTTTTTGCTTTAGGATAAAATAAAAAGTGTACAAATGAAATATATAGTTATCTACATACTTATTTTAACCTCATCTCTTTTAGCAAAAGAATCAGATTTTTCTATAATTATAGAAAAGCCTTTTAATGAAGCCTTATTAGATATTACTCAAGATTACGACAGAGGTATAAGTGCTGTTGGTTTTACTAGAAACTACAAACAAACACGATCTACATCCAATGGAACATATACAAATGCATTTGATTATCTTGATAGCATATCAAATAGTTATGGTTCTCAAATGCAACTTATTAAAGTTGACAAATCTGCAAAAACAGTCCTTTCAAAAAGTACAAAACTATCAAGATTTAATGAAGCTGTTGCAGTTGTAAAAACACCATCCAATGGTTATTTTATAGGTGGATACACTCTTGATGGAGACCTACTTATAGTAAAATTATCCTCAAGTGGCAATATTATTTTCACTAAAATATTTGGCACAAAAAACTACGATAAGATGAATAATCTCGTACTTTTAAGTGATGGTGGAGTTTTAGCAGTTGGTTCTTCTGTAACATCAAGAGATAAACATGACCCACTTTTTGAAACAGGCTTAGGACTAAACGACATCTATATAACAAGATTTTCTAAAAATGGTCAAAAACTCTGGAGCAGAAAATATGGTACAAAATATGATGACAGAGGGATAGATGCAGTAGAAGCAAAAGATGGTTCTATTATCATAGTAAGCACAACATCCAGCCAAAACGACAAAGATATAACACTCATGAGAATTACTCAAAATGGTGATAAAATCTGGTTAAAACACTACAAAAAAGGGCTTTTTCTTACACCATATAAAATTATAAGGCTTAAAGACAACAACTTTTTACTCTCCCTCTCTCAAAGAAATGAGATAGGAAATGAACAAGTAAAACTTATAAAATTTGATTTACAAAAAAATATACTCCTTGCTAAAGAGATAAGCACTACATATTCTAGCACACTCCATGACATAAAAGAGTTTTCAGATGGTAGCATAATGGGAGTTGGTTATGTGCGTGATGTTTATGATACGGATGGTCTTGTTATGATACTAGACAGCCAACTTGAACTTCTAAATCAAGAACATTACGGAGATGAAAACTTTGACACTTTTAACGCACTCAGCATACTTCATAACTCACAAGTAGCCGTCGCAGGTATAAACACAAACAAAAACTCCCAAGAATCAAATATGTGGATATTAAAACTAAACAAAGATGGTTCAATGGCTCAAAAATCTACAAAAACCACTGATTTTTACAATGCCCTCATAAAACTTTTCAAACCAGAAATAGATGAAAATCTATTAAGTATAAAGGAGGATTTAACCATAAATCTTAAAGCAAAGTCTTTATATTTTAAAGTTGGAAAATACAAACTAACAGATAAACAAAAAAGTTTTTTAACTAAATTTTCGACTAAATTAATACCATTTTTAAAAGCAAATCAAGCATATATCAAAACACTAGAGATAAATGGACACACCTCAAGTGAATGGGGAATAACAAACCTTACAAACAGATACTTAAACAATGAAAAACTCTCATTTAATCGTTCATATTCTACCCTGAGTTATATCTTCAAAAAACAAAAAAAGCCTGTACAAATATGGCTTATAAAAATTTTAAAAGGAAGTGGCCTTAGTTTTTCTAAAAAAACAATCCAAAACGGAGTTGAAGATAAAGAAAAATCAAGAAGGGTAAGTTTTAAAATTATTCTTCGCTAAAAGCAGAAGCTCTAAAACTTAAACGAGTTTTATCCTGTTTTAATTTCTTATAAAGTTTAAATTTTGCTTTTTTCAATGCTTCATCATCATAAGAAAATTCAACTTTTAGTGTTTCATCATCTATCTCTGCACTATCCATCGCCAAAAGTTTCAACTCTTTTTTAGTAAGTTTTGCTTTTAATATACCATATAACTCTTTATCGTCTTCTATCATATTGATAGCATCTATAGCTGTATATTTAGCTAAAACTTCTCTAAAATCATTTTCTTTGTGGTATTGTCTCCACACTGTATTTTCTAACATTATATTTTCTCCAATATCTTCGTTAAATCTTTTTCATTTATAATTATATTTGCCTCTTTTTGCAAAATCTCCCTTGCACAAAAAGCTACTCTTGTATCGGCATGTGCAAACATACTCAAATCATTTGCACCATCTCCACAAACCAAAGTTTCTGCCTTGCTTACCCCTAAAATATCTTGTAATCTTACAAGCATATCACCTTTTGAGAAGTTAAACATCATATCTCCACCAACAAGCCCAGTGAGTTTGCCATCTTTTTGATGCAATACATTTGAAAAATCTGCATCATAACCCAAAATATCTTTAGCATAAGATGTAGCAGTTCTAAAACCACCACTAAAACAAACAACACTCATCCCCATCTTTTTAAGCGCAGTTATAGTTTCCTTTGCACCTTTCATATATGGAAGATTTTGACTTATTTTTTCAACTACTGAAAAATCAAGCCCTTTTAAAAGTGCCACCCTACTCTGCAATGATTCAAAAAAATCGAGTCTTCCACTCATAGCTTCTTCAGTTATAAAAGCAACCTCTTTACCAATTCCCAACTCCTCGGCAAAAAAATCTATAGTTTCACCATCCATAAGTGTAGAATCAAAATCAAATACTGCAAGTTTTAGCATTAAATACTCTCTCTTTTGTTATAATTGCGAAATTATAGCGAATTAGGAAGATTTTTGTTTGATAAACTCATAGATAAATTACAAAATGGTGATTATATAACACTTGAAACCACACCTACACACTCACCTGTTTTTAAACCCACTATAGATAAGATAGAAAATCTAGGGCTTGATAAACTTGTAGATGGTTTTACAACAACAGACAACCCTTTGGCAAAACTAAAGTACAATTCACTCTTTGGTGCTAAGATGCTTCAAGAGAGATTTAACAAGCCTGTTATTGCCACAATGAGCATGAGAGATAGAAATAAAATCGCTCTTCAATCTGACCTGCTTGGTGCAAATGAGATAGATATAAGAGCTATTTTAGCACTCACTGGAGACCCAGCAACTCTCTCTGACCAGCCACATGCCAAAGGTGTTTTTGAGGCAGACTCTTCACTTTTACTAGACATCATTTCAGCTTATAACTCAGGGATGGATTATGCAGGAAAGCCATTTGCTCAAAACCCAAAGACTATCTACCCTTTTACAGTTATAAATTCGTATGCAAAAAACCCAAAAACATTGCAAAAAAAGATGCAAAAAAAGATTAAACATGGGGCATGTGGGATTATCACTCAACCAGTTTACAGTTTAGAAAATGCAAAGCAACTACTTAGTCTAAAAGAAGAGGCAAACAAAGAGTGTTGTTCTGAGAACAAAGAAGCAGAACTTATTTTAGGTATCTTTCCCATAACTAAACTTCGTACTGCACAGTTTTTAGCCGCTCATGTACCAGGCATAAATGTACCAAACAACTGGATAGAAGCACTAAGAATTGCACATGCCAAAGGGGTAGATGAAGAGTACAAAGTTGGATTTGAACTTAGCAAAAATCTCTTTGATGAGCTAAAACAGCTACACCCAAAACTACACCTAATGACAGCAAACCAATTTAAAATAGCTAAAGATTTACTAGTATAAAGGAAAAAAATGATTGATTTAAAACTACTACAAAAAGATTTTGAAAGTGTGAGTGCAAAACTTATAAGAAAAGGCGTTGACCTTGCTTTACTTGAACAACTAAAAGAAAAAAATGAAGAGTTAAAACAAGCAAAAGTAAATTTTGAAACACTTCAAGCTCATCAAAATGCAATGAGTAAAGAGTTTGGTATTTATAAAAGAGAGGGAAAAGATATAAGTGAACTTAAAGCTAGAGTTGATGCAAATAAGATTGTAATAGCTGAAGCACTTGATATTCAAAGGATAAAACAAGAGGAGTTAGAAAACATAGCTATGGCTATACCAAATATCCCTGATGATGATGTACCAGATGGAGAGGATGAAGATGATAATGTGGAGATAAAAAAAGTTCTTACACCCCCATCATTTGACTTTGAGCCTAAAGAACACTGGGAATTAGCAGAGCAAAATGGTTGGATAGATTTTGAAGATGGTGTTAAACTTGCAGGTAGCCGCTTTAGTGTCTCTTATGGCATGGGTGCTAAACTTGAAAGAGCTTTAATCAACTTTATGCTAAATTTCAACGCACAAAGAGGATACACAGAAGTAAGTGTTCCACATCTTGTAAACAAAAGGGCATTAGAAGGTACAGGACAACTTCCAAAATTTGCTGATGATTTATACAAGATGCAAGGGCTTGATTTATATCTCATACCAACAGCAGAAGTACCACTGACAAACCTTTTTCAAGATGAGATAATACCTGAAGATAAACTACCAATTAAGATGACTGGATATACTTCATGTTTTAGAAAAGAAGCAGGAGCGGCAGGAAGAGACACAAGAGGTATGATAAGACAACACCAGTTTCACAAAGTGGAACTTGTATCTATAACAAAACCTCAAGAGAGCGATAAGATGTTTGATGAGATGGTATCATGTGCTTCTGATATTTTAACTGCACTTAAACTACCACATAGACTTGTAACTTTATGTACAGGTGATTTAGGTTTTGGTGCAGCTAAGACAGTAGATATAGAAGTATGGCTACCGGGGCAAAACTGCTACCGTGAGATAAGTTCTATCTCAAATACAAGAGATTTCCAAGCAAGAAGGGCAAAGATAAGATACAAAGATGGTAAAAAAAACAATCTAGTTAACACTCTAAACGGCTCATCTTTGGCAGTTGGTCGTACCATGGTAGCAATCATGGAAAACTTCCAACAAGAAAATGGAGATATAAAAATCCCTGAAGTTTTACACCCTTATTTAGGGATGTAAAACTTAAAATGAATTACGAAGATTTTCAAAAAGCGCTTGACAGCTTAAATATAGTCTCAAGAATGAGTGTTGATGAAATTAAAAATAGATACCAAAAACTATCAAAACTTTATCACCCAGATATGCCAGATGGTGATGAAGAAAGATTTAGAGAGATTAACGAAGCTTATAAAACCATACAAAAATATATAAAAAACTTTAGATTTAAGCTTGATGAAGAGGAGTTTTATCAACAAAATCCATTTTCTAAAAAATCTTCCGATTGGTTTTATGACTTTTAAAGTTTTATGGTACTTTTTTTGCTTAAAAAATAAAAATATACTAAGGTAAATAATGGCAGATGCAACAGAAGATATTATAATCATTGAAGATAGTGATGTTGCAACACTTCATGATGATACATCTGAGGATAATAAATCAGATATAATTGATGAAGATGCTAAGAAAAAGAAAATTATTATCTTTGGTGGATTAGCCATTGCCATTGTTCTTATCATCTTAATAGTAGTGCTTTTAATCCTAAAATCTTCAAAAACTAAAGCTCCTGTAAATATAAACAACATAGAAAAAAAACTTCAAGAAAAAAATATTAAACCAATTAAACGAAGTAAATTAGAAAACATAATTGCAAAAGCCAACTATCTTTACTCTAGTGGCTCAAAAGAGGAAGCTCTTTTTTTATATGAAAAAATTGCACTCTACAGTGAAGCAATTTCAAACTACAACTTAGGAGTAGCTCAACTAAAAGATAAGCAATACCAAACAGCACTTACAACTTTTCAAAAAGCTATCAAAAATGATGAAAAAAGATGTGTAAGTGCTATAAATGCAGCAGTATGTTCACTACATCTACACGATAATAAAAGCTTCAAATATTATATAGATTTAGCTTACGCTTATCTACCGACAGAGGTCAACTCTCCACTATATTCATATTACTACACACTAATAAATTATTACAAAAAAAACTATTATGAAGCATTAAGTGCATTGAAAAATCCAACATCAAAAGAATATCCACAAGTTCAAAAACATCTAACTGCAAAGATAAGTGCATTATTTGACAACAACTATGATGCAATAGAAGCTATGGAAAAAAAAATTTCAAAAAAAGATTCTTTTAGCATAGGTCTTCTTTATGCTAATGTTGGTGATTTAACACTAGCTGCAAGATATTTTGAAGAAGCTATTTTACACAATATAGAACCATTAAAATCTCAACTAGCACTCGGATTTGTTTATCTAAAATCTGGTCGTGTTGCAGAGGGTGCTAAAAAGATAGACAATATAACAGACATGTACGGGGAAGAGGTTTATAAACCTTATCCCATAAAAGTAAATCTCAAAGACTCATTATTTGAGCCTTTTCAAGCACAAGAACAATATAGAAATAAAATTTATGACAGCAAAATGCTCAACTATCAAAAAATATTTTATTTTTCACCATATAAAATCTTTAATGCAGACCAAACCATTAGCTACATAAGAAAAGGCAATGCAAATATGTCCATAGATGATATTAATTCTGCTAAAAAATATCTCAAAAAGAGTGCTTCATCATCTAATGTAAATTTAGGCATAACAAATGCAATCAAAAAAGCTTTAAGATTTAGAATTAGAGAAGCAAATACAGAGTTGCAAAAATTAGCAAAAATACAACCAAAACACTCTATCTTGCAATACAATTTAGCATTAACCTATGCCCAACTTGGCGATATGGTAAATGCCCATAAACATTTTTTAAAATCATATTATCTTGATGCAAAAAATTATCTCTCTGGGGTATATGCTATCATGACATCACAACTCATACATAAACAAAACAAAAAATTACTCTCTATATATAAAGATTCACTTTTAGAAGAACAAAAAACTGAGGAGATAGATCTATATACAACTCTTCTACATTTTTCCCAAAACAACATTATCGCTACTGCTGAGTGGCTAAATAATGACTACAAACCAAGACCTCTTTATTTGGCTTTAGATACCATTATAGCTCTAAAATTAAACCGACCAAAAAAAGCTAAAAAATTCTCTCAAAAACTAACTATCTTACTACCAAAAGAGATTTTACCACACCTTATGAATATGGATGCCATTTTTTATGATACAAAATCAAAAGACTATGCAAAAGAAGTTATTAAGTACTTAAAACACCAAAAATTTCATTTTAATGACCTATATTTTGGTCCATATATAACCAGATACTTATATATAAAAGAAAATTTAATCACAGGAAAATTATATTTTCTTCGTCAACAATTAAAAAGGAAACTTGAATCAACGCAGGAATCAACAAGTGAACTCATAAGCTCACTTGCACTAGCATCTTTATATGATAAAGCATTTGAAGAGTCATACACACTCTTCAATCAACTTATAGATGAAAACAAGATTAGAGATGCACGCACTCTGTTTTTAGGGGCTGTAGCTTCAACAGCAGCAGGTCATCATGAAAATGCAATAGCTTTACTAGAGTTAGCTAAAATGAAAGATAAAAATATGATAGAAGCAAGATATGCTCTTGGTTTATTATATCTTCAAGTAAAAAATAATAAAGGTGCAGTTATACAGTTAGAAAAAGTTGGAGACAATGGTTTTAATTCTGAATTTTTTAACTTTAAAATAGATAATGATAAACTACTTTTTGAAAAACAACACCCTCACAAGTAGTTACGATAGATAACCTATGAGTGATTCAGATGCCTTAACTTCATTTCCAACACTAACACTGAGCCTAAAATTTTGTGGTATATAGATAGTAGTAACACCACTAACCATAACACCATATCTCATACCCTGAGGAAGATGTTGAGACTCTTTAACACTTAGTTTTATACTACTAAAAGATTGTTTTAACATATGCGATATTTTTAACCTATTGGAGTTTTTATCTTCATATATCAAATCTACTTTTTCATTTATCTTTGGTGCTAAAGAATTATTTTTTGAAAGCCTTGCACCTCTTTTTAAATCAATCTTTTTTAATGTTGATGTCATGGGAACTCTAAGTATAGATACATCTTTATAGTCACTCTCTATCTCTACTTTATAAGCGTATTCATCATCACTTTCTTCAATAGACAAGACAACCCCATCCACAGGACTTACAACACTATTTTCTCCAAATAAGCTTAACTCTCTTTCTGGATTTCTATATACAAAAATCAAACCAACACTAATTAATAAAGAAAGAAATGCAAATAAATCACAATCTAAAAAACTAAAAATAAAATACGCCAATACACTATAAAAAATATAGATGAACCCCTCTTTGGCTATTGGGAAAAGATTACTCTTCATTTTCTTTATCTTCTTTTGAAGCTTTTTTAGCCATTTGAGCATCTTCTTTAAGCTCTTGTTCTATCTCATTATCTACAATCTCAACTTTAGATTCAATACCATTGGCTTCTTCAAAGTTTATGATAATATCCCTAACTTCCTCGCCAGTGATATTTTCTTTTTTATAAAGTAATGCCACCATATCTTCTATGGCATCTTTATACTCCTCAAGACGAGCCACAACATCTTCATAATGTTTAGTTAAAGATGATTTAATAAACTCATCCATCTCTTCTGCCATTCTATCACCATATTCCCTAGTAGCTTGTTGTCCACCACCGATGAATGATTGTCTGCTTTTTTCTAACACCATAAGCCCAGCAACATCACTCATACCATAACTTTGTACCATAGATTTTATAATATCTGTAGCTCTCTCAAGGTCATTTCCAGCACCTGTAGAAATTTCCCCTATGAACACTTGTTCAGCTGCACGACCACCAAGAAGTGTATCCACTTCAGCCCAAAGTTCATGTTGTTGCATCATAAACTTATCTTCTTCTGGTTTATTCAGAGTATAACCAAGTGCAGCTAAACCACGAGGAACGATTGAAACTTTAGATACTTTTTTAGCACCTTTTGTAGTCTCAGCTAAAAGTGCATGTCCACTCTCATGATATGCTACTATTTTTTTCTCTTTAGGATTTATACGGCGAGATTTTTTCGCAAGACCTGCGATAGCTCTCTCAACAGACTCAAATAAATCTTTTTGTTTTACGGTTGCTTGACTTTTTCTACCAGCTAAAAGTGCTGCTTCATTAACTACATTTGCCAAATCTGCTCCTGCAAGTCCTGCTGTTAATCGTGCTATCTCTTCAATCTCTATATCTTTATCCATTTTTACATTTTTCATATGAACTTTTAGGATTTTAACACGACCTTCAAAATCTGGTTTGTCAACTAAAACTTGTCTATCAAATCGCCCAGGACGAAGTAATGCTTGATCAAGAACTTCAGGTCTATTAGTCGCTGCTAAAATGATAACAGGAGTATCTGTCCCAAAACCATCCATCTCAGCAAGAAGTTGATTTAGAGTTTGTTCCCTCTCATCATTTCCACCCATCATGCCACCAGCTGCACGACTTTTTCCTATTGCGTCTATCTCATCTATAAAGATTATACTAGGAGCATCTTTTTTAGCTTGTTCAAATAGGTCACGAACACGAGCAGCCCCAACACCAACAAACATCTCTATAAAACTACTTCCACTTACGGAAAAGAATGGCACATCAGCTTCACCTGCAACAGCTTTTGCTAGAAGAGTTTTACCAGTACCTGGGCTTCCAACTAACAAAACACCTTTTGGAATTTTAGCACCTATTTCAACATATCTAGCAGGATATTTCAAAAAATCAACTATCTCTTGAACTTCCTCTTTTGCCTCTTCTACACCAGCCACATCATCAAATTTGGTATCTGGTTTCTCAGAGTTTACCATCTTTTTAGAGTTACCCATACCAAGGATACCCCCACCCATACTTTTTTGCATACGACCAGCAAAAAACATCCAAATACCGATAATGATTAAAAATGGAAACATCCAACCAAACATCTCCGTAAACCAGTTTGTCTCGCTAAAACCAGCATACTCTATACCCTCTTTATCCAAATCTTTTACAAGCTGAGTATCACCTTTAACTATTCTTGTAGTATATATAGTATGTCCATCACTTCCAATCGCTTTTATATATGTTTGACCTATACTTACTTTACTAATCTCTTTAGATTTAACTAAATTTTTTAGCTCAGAATAGCTAATCTGTTTCGCTCTTTGACTTATATTTGACGATTGACCAACGCCCATATCTGAATTTTCACCTACAAATACTTTAAAAAGCAATATTATCACGACTGAAAATATTGCAAATGTAACTAATGGATTTTTATTGAAAAAATTATCATTTTTATTGTTATTGTTGTTGTTATTTTGATTTTGCATCTTTTATCTTTATACCTTCATTTTTAAAATCAGTGTCACCCACTCATCTTGAACTATTCTTTGAACTATTTCACAATCTTTGTAAAAATTTAAAACTTTTGTTTCATACTTATCTAAAATACCAGATAAAATCAGTATGCCATTTTCATCTAGTGCATTTTTTAAATCTTTTGCTATAAATGTTAAAACATCTGCCACAATATTTGCTACAACCACATCATATTTTTTATCTGTTTTAGTTATAGAACCTTCCCAAATATTGTTAAATTCCAAAGAGTTTAACTCTGCATTTTTTATAGAGTTTTCAACTGAGACTATATCAGTATCACAAGCATCAACTTTAGCACCTAGCTTCATAGCACCAATGCCAAGGATCCCACTTCCACATCCAACATCAATGACCCTGCTACCCTTTTTTACATATTTAGATATTGCTCTAAGAGATGAAGCAGTTGTAGGATGATGACCAGTACCAAAGGCTAATGCTGGGTCTATTACTATATTTATAAGTTGTGGATTTGGTTCATCCCAAGTTGGATGAATATAAAATTTATCTATAGCAAGAGGTTCTATACTTTTTTGATAAAGACCAACCCAATCACTGTTTTTTAGTTTAGATATAGAACATTCAAGTTCAATATCCTCTTTTAAAGCTTTTTGTAAAGCCTCACAAAATTGTTCAAGTCCCCAAGTAATCGTGTCAAGTTCATCTTCACTCCGTATGATGAAGCCATCATCATTCTCTTCAAAACCAACAGGTAAAGTATCTGCCAAAAAGTCTGAAAAAAGAGAATGATGAGATGAAACTTTAACTACTAACTCGTAGTAGTATTCCTGCATTACTAAGAAACACCCATCACAGCACCAAGTTTTTCTTTTAATACTTGCGGAGTAAACGGTTTTACAATATAGTTATTAACACCAGCTTTTAATGCAGTTATAACCTCAGCTTTACCACCCTCTGTGGTTACCATAATAATTGGTAAGTCTTTGAACCTATCATCTGCACGAACTTTTTTAACAAGCTCAAGACCATTCATCTCTGGCATATTCCAGTCAGTAATAAGCATCTCAACATCTGGATTGGCATCAATAGCATTCCAACCCTCAACACCATCTGCACCTTCTAATACATCTTTATATCCAAGACGAGCCAAAGTATTTTTAATAATACGACGCATAGTAGAACTGTCATCAACAACAAGTAATTTCAATTGAAATCCTTTTTATATATATTTTATAAATTTATTTACAATAATAGCAAAATTTTATTTGTTTTACTATTAAAGTGTTATTTTAAACATCTTAGGAAGGTTTAATGTTCCTTCATAGTAAGCTTTTCCAATAATAACACCATCTATCTCTTTAGTTTCAACAAGAGCATTGATGTCATCTTCATCCTTTACACCACCACTAGCAATGGTGCTGATACCACTAGCTCTTGCTATATCTAATGTAAATTCAACATTAACTCCACTAAGTGTTCCATCTTTACCAACATCTGTACAAATTATAGCTTCAACACCAGCATTAGCAAACTCTTTAGCCAAATCAGTGGCTTTCATTGTTGAGACTTCACCCCAACCCTCAACAGCCACATATCCATCTATCGCATCAATTCCCACTACTATTGGATATTTTTTTGCCATATCTTTTACAAACTGAGCATTTTTTACAGCTATACTTCCCAATATAATCCTATCTATCCCTATCTCAAGCATCTTTTTAATGGTTTCTTCATCACGAATACCACCACCAAGTTCTAACTTAACATTACAATTTTTGCGAATTTTTACAATTTGCTCTAAGTTTTTAGGCTCACCGGCAAATGCACCGTTTAAATCCACCAAATGCACCCACTCAGCTCCCATCTCTTCAAATGTTTTAACCAACTGCCAAGGTTCATCACTGTAAATCTTTGCACTATCCATAAGCCCCTTTGTAAGGCGTACTGCTTTTCCGTCTTTTAAGTCTATCGCTGGGTATAATGTCATATATTTTCCTCTATTGTTTTAATTTCATCTTTATCTAAGTTGTATAACTCATAGACTAAAGTATCTATCTTTCTATCTGTTTTTAAAATTTTACCTTTAAGTTGTAAAATTTCTTCTTTATCACTTTCAAACATCCTTTGCCACTCTTGCTTAAAATCTCTCTCCTCTAGTTTATCTTTAAACTTTAATTTTTTAGCTTTTTTATACTCTTTTACAAACTCATCAAAATCAAGTTTATAAAAATCTTGCAGTTTTTTAGGGATTTTATCTAGTTTTAGCTCATCTAAAAATAGAGTTTTTTTATGTTGTAACTCTTTATTTAATTTAAGCATCTCATCTGCATAACCACTCAACAGCTCTTCATAATCTTTTGAATTTTTACTCAATGTGTGGTACAATCGTTCTATAAGATTCAAATGACGCCAGAAAGGTCTCGCTGGACTCAGGATGTGGGAGGTGGCCGTCCCACCATTTGGATTTTTAACACATTTAAATCTTCTACCTAACTGCTTTTTAAAATTAACTTCTGAAACCACAAATACAGAAACCAAATAGTCATTTTTATCTACTATATGAAATATTTTTCGGTTATTTTCATCTATGGCATAAATCATTTTTTCATCATTAATATTTTTATAAATACTATCAAAACTATTAGATGCAAAAAGAAGTGGCACTAATTTCATATACTCTTTTAACTCACCATGCCCTTGAAACTTCTCTATATACCCAAGCTCTTTTGCCATCAAAAACTCACTCATATAAATCTCCCTACCCTCATAAGAAGCTACGGCATACTTTGTAGTTTTATCATACTTTGTTTTTTTTGGCATAGTTAATAGGTAATTGATATTTTTTTGGTGTATCTTGGCATGTGGGAGTTGTGGTAAAGGTAACTGCTCTATAGTTGATTTATTTATAGCCAAATACCCACCAGCTAAATGTTTATCTTTAAATTCAACATTCAAATAGTAGGTTAAAAATTTTGAATTTAATAATGCCAATAAATATTTTGGATTAAAATCTGCAAAATCATAAACTCCATAAATTCCTACACCTAAAGCTAAAGGTTGATCTAAATAATATGCCTCTATTCTTTTTGTCATTCCAGCTATGACAATCTTACTTTTATTCCAAAAATCAAATTTTGATTTTGCAATAATCTTATCATCAAACTTAATAAATGGATTTTTATAAACACTTTTCATATAAGGAACTGGCTTCTTAAATAATATATAGGGATCAATAGTCCCACTTACTATAAATTTTATTCCATCTTTATTCTCATTTATCAATGGTTTTATTTTTTGAGCTTCAAAACCCGTCGTTCCAGAGTTTATCAAGATATTATAATCTTTAAATGTTTTATATCTTTTAAAAATATTTTTCTTTTTTTCATGCTTAGTAATATCTTCTAAATCACTAATTTTACTAATCGCATACTCCTTATAAAATATCTTTTTATTTTTATTTCCAAATACGATAACAGGATAAACACCCACATTATCAAAAATAGAAAGCTGTGAAATATTTATAATTTTACTCAAAGATTTTTCAGCTAAATACTCTAAAGATTTTTTTGCATAATCAGATATTAAAATTTTATTTGGAATAATCCACCCATATAAACCATCTTTTTCCAATAAACTATCACCTAATAATAAAAATGGTAAATACAAATCATATGCTCCACTCAACAATGGGTATTTTTGTGAAATAGCCTCTCTTTGGTCTTTGCCCATATTTCTAGCATTCACATACGGTGGATTTCCAATCACTACATTAAACTTAACATCCCCAAATGGCTCATCTAACAGTGAGTTTGCACACACTATTTTATCAGCTAGTTTTGTAAGTTCACGACCTTTTGTGGCTGTGCGAAGCCATAATGAAAGTTTAGCTATCTCTACTGCATCCTCATTTATATCTATACCATAAAGATTGTTTTCGAGTATGCTCTTTTCTATCTCATAGTAAGCTGTTATATCGCCCATAACTACTAAAT
>JAMOQK010000043.1 GCA_027064045.1 Sulfurimonas sp.
CCAATAAATAGTTCCTTTTGGTATTTCACAAAATTTTGTATTCTGCTTATAAGGTGGTTTATAGTAGTTCCTAGTGGTTCAAACTCTTCTGGAAGTTCTTCTACTCTTATGGGTTGAATAAGATGTTCATTCATATTTGAGAGCTTAGAAGTTAAAGTTTTTACAGGTGCAACTAACATTTTTGAAAGACCTATTGCATAAAGAATAACTAGTAAAAAACCAGCAATATTTATGATGAAAATATAGTTTAAAATCTTTTCTAATAATAATTGAGTATGAGTTACTTCTCTTATGATTTTTAGATAGCTATTGGTGTCTATTTGAAATGGGTATATCAGTGTTAGAAAAGTTTTTTTATTTTTTGTTGTTTTATATACATCCATGTCTGTATAGTTTTGTTTAAGCTTTATAACTTCAACACTTAAACTTAAAAATGTATCTGGTACATTATCCATTTGGACAATAGATTTGTTGTTGGCAATATTTTTTGCATATAAAATTAGTTCTTGTTTTTTTTCATCATAGATAGATTCTTCAATATAAAAATATAAAATAGATGAAAATAAAAAGATTAACACAGCCAATGCGAAAATAAGTTGGATTAGAAAACTTTTTCTAATACTTCTTTGTAAAAACATTTTTTTGCCTTAATATAATGTAAATCATATTATAACTAAGTATTATGAAATTTTGTGAGTGAAAGATATGGTTATGTTGTAATGTGAAGGGTAAAAAGCACTTAAAAAAGTGCTTTTAAAAATTAGTTAATCTCTTTTGGAAAACAAAATCTGTAACCACGACGGCGAACTGTCTCGATAGTTGTGATACATAATGGTTTGTCCATTTTTTGTCTAATTTGGTTGATAGCAACTTCAATAACATTTGGAGTTACAAGTTCAGGCTCTTCCCAAATAGCATCAAGAAGTTGTTCTTTTGAAACGATTTGGTCACGATGACGAGCTAGGTGAGTTAAAACTTCAAAAGGTTTACCTTTTAGTTCTATGTCTTGCTCTTTATAAGTGATTTTTTCCTCTTCAGGATTGATTGTTAAATCCTCGATTTCAATGATGTTGCTTCCACCAAAACGCAAACGAGCTTCAAGACGAGCTACTAAAACATCAAAGTCAAACGGTTTTCTTATATAATCATCAGCACCACTTCTTAGTGCTTCGATTTCGCTATCGTTATCATCTCTAGCTGAAAGTACAACTACAACAGTTTTTGGAGTATTTGATTTAATATCACCAATAATATCAACAGAATTTCCATCTGGAAGCATCCAATCCATAAGTACTAAATCGTAGTTACGAATGTCTAAATAATACTCTCCATCTTTAAGAGTTTCAACTACATCGCTTTGGTAACCATATTCTTTTAGTCCCTCAGCAAGCATTTTGTTTAATGTTACTTCATCTTCAATGATAAGAATGCGCATTAATGTTCCTATATTTATAATTTATTTAAGGTGGAATGATACCATAATTTTAGGTTAACTTAAAGTTTTTTTCAATTTTCTTTAAAAAAAAATTAACTTCTGATTAAGATTAGAAGTTGTAAATATTGCTCACACTTACGGTGCTATCGGGTAAAATGGATGGTTTCGTGATTTTTAGATTTAGTGTATCTATGAGTGAAAAATTTTCTTTAAGTTTTGTGGAAATTTGGCTTAGTGCATCTTCGAGAAGTAAAAATTTATTTTCAAGCATATCTTTTTTAATCATCTCAACCACATCAGCATAGTTTATAAAATCTTTTGTATAAATATAGTCTATAGTTAGATTTATGATAACATCTTGTGGAGAAACTCTTTCAAAATCTAAAATTCCAATGATACACTTGAATTTTAGATTTTCTATATGGATTTTCACTAAACAACTCTTTTTTCTTCACCTTTAAAAAGGCGAATGATATTAGGTATATGTTTGTAGTAAAGTATAAATACTATAAAAACTACAGGTGCGTGAGCCATATTTGGATGGATGTAAAAACTAGAAACCAAAAGTGAAGCTACTCCCGTCAAAGAAGAAACTGAAGAGATTTTCAAAGTTTTTGCCAATACTCCCCAAACAATAAGTGCTATAAGCGTTTCTAGTGGTAACATAAACATCATCACACCCATACCAGTTGCTATCCCTTTGCCACCTTCAAAGTTTAGATAAGGTGAAAAACAATGTCCAACTACTGCTAAAACAGCAATCCCCCAAAGGGTAGCTTCACTTAAACCTATAAAATATGCGATTGTTAATAAAACAATACCTTTTAGAGCATCAAGTGCTAAAGTGGTAGCTCCTAGTTTTTTGGCTAAAGCTGGATTAGTCTTTTTGACAACTCTTAAAACATTTGTAGCACCTATGCTACCACTACCACTTGCTTTAACATCAACACCAGCAAATTTTTTAGCGAGTAAAAGACCAAAAGGGATACCACCGATCAAGTAAGCGAGTATAAAAAACTGTGCATTTGTATTAAATAAAAAATCCATTATTTACCTTGAAAATATTTTGATGCAATTTTACTACTAATATAATAATAAACATATAAAATTTTTTGATATAATAACACTCAGATAAATATAGGATAGCTTTTTGCAATATACAAACGAAGAATTAAAACAAAAAATAGATGAACTAAAATCTAAACTTAGTGTAACTGTTGTGGCTCATTTTTATCAAAGAGATGAAGTTTTTGAAGTGGGTGATATAACAGGTGATTCACTTGAACTTGCTACAAAAACCAGAGATGATGATGCCGAGTTTGTGCTTTTTTGTGGTGTTGGTTTTATGGGACAAAGTGTAAAAGTTTTATCTCCTAACAAGAGAGTAGTTATGCCTAAAATTGCTTCTTGTGCAATGGCAAGTATGATAAATGGTGCTGAGTATGATGAAGCTGTTAAAGTTTTAAATAGCGTTGGGATAACTAATGAAAATATTTTGCCCATAACTTATATCAATTCAGATGCAGAGGTAAAAGCCAGAGTTGGTGAGATGGGTGGTATGGTTTGTACAAGTTCAAATGCAAAAACCATCATCACAACTGCACTAAAAGAGGGTAAAAAGATTTTGTTTGTTCCAGATAGATGTTTGGGGCAAAACATAGCAAATGAGATGGGACTGAAATCTGGGGTGATTGGCTTGAGTGATAATATCGCTGAAGCTGACATCATCTGTTATGATGGATTTTGTTCTGTTCATCAACTTTTTAGTGTTGAAGATATAGAGTTTTTTAGAAAAAAATATCCAGATATTATCATAGCAGTTCATCCAGAATGTGACCCTGCTATCTGTGATGCGAGTGACTTTGTTGGTTCAACTTCACAACTTATTAAATACATAAAAGGTTTAGACCCTGAGCAAAAAGTGGCAGTTGGAACAGAATTTAACATGGTAAATAGGCTTCGTCCTAAAAATACATATGTATTAAGCTCCACAAAACCAGAGTGTCCAACTATGAATGAAACCACTCTGCAAGATGTGTATGAAACACTAAAAGCGATAGATGAGGGTGAGCCTATAAATGAGATACAAGTAGATGAAAAAACTCAAAAATGGGCAAAAATAGCACTAGAAAGAATGATGGCATTATGATAAAAGATTTTATAAAAGAGGCTTTGGCTGAGGATATTGGTAGGGGTGATTTATACTCGTTAGTGGAAGATAGTGTCGAGGTAAAAGCTGACATCATAGCAAAATGTGATGGTGTGGTAGCTGGACAAAAATATGTAGATGTTTTAGCACAAATGCAGGGTTTGGAAATTGTTTGGGGAAAACATGACGGAGATGAGTTTAAAAAGACAGATATAATTGCCATACTCAAAGGTAACTCACATGCCATGCTTAGTTGTGAGAGAACTATACTCGATATTTTACTTCATGCAAGTTCCATCGCTACACTTACAAGAAAATATGTAAAGATTATAGAATCTTATGGCACAAAACTACTTGATACAAGAAAAACAAGACCACTTTTAAGAGTGTTTGAAAAATATGCTACAAGAGTTGGTGGTGCAGTTAATCACAGAATGGGACTAGACGATAGCTTGATGATAAAAGATACACACTTAAAAACTATAAAAGATTTAAAAAATTATATTGAACAAGCTAGAAAAAAGATACCTTTTACTGCTAAGATAGAGGTAGAAGCTGAAACATTTGAAATAGCCTCACATGCCATGGCATGTTCAAGTGACATTGTGATGTGTGACAATATGACACCACAACAAGTTAAAGAGGTTGTGATATATAGAGATGAAAACTACCCCCATATACTTTTAGAAGCGAGTGGAAATATATCATTAGATACCATAGAAAGTTATGCAAAAACAGGTGTAGATGCTATAAGTTCAGGTTCACTTATCCATCAGGCAAATTGGATAGATTTGTCTATGAAGATAAATTAAAAGGTAATTGTACTAAATAATGGCTGATGATGCTGAAAAAACAGAAGAACCCACCCCCAAGAAGATTGAGGATGCCAGAGAGGAGGGAAATGTTCCCAAATCTCAAGATGTTTCAGGTGTTATAACTCTTTTTGTCGCTATTTTATCACTTTTAATGCTTTTTCCTTTTATGGCTAATCATGTTTTAGCTTTGTTCAAATATTATTTTTCACTTGTTGGTACACCTCTAAATAAGCTTTTTGCTATAGATATTGCTATTGTAACTATTAAAGAATTTTTATTGATTATAATGCCTTTGGCCGCTTCTGTTGCTATAGCTGGGATTGTTGCCGCTGTTTCTCAGTTTGGATTTTTGTTTACAGCTAAGGCTATTATGCCAGATTTTAAGAAGATTGACCCTATTAAAGGTACTAAAAATCTTTTTTCTATGAAAAAAATGATAGAGGGTGTGAAAGTTACTTTTAAATCATTTACAACGCTTGGAGTTGGTTTTGTATTTTTCTTTTTGTTTATTATGGAACTTCCAACAGTTGCACTTTTTAGTTTGGGTGACCAGCTAGAGTGGCTTAGAGATAAGGCGATGATTATAGCTTTTGTGATGCTTTTTATCATATTTATATTTGCTATTATAGATTTGATAATTGTCAGAAAACAGTATTTTGATGGACTTAAAATGTCAAAACAAGAGATAAAAGATGAGATGAAAAATATGGAAGGAGATCCACTTATAAAATCAAAAATCCGTCAAATTCAAATGGAAGCATCAAAAAAAAGGATGATGGCAGAAGTTCCAAATGCTGATGTGGTAATAACAAATCCAACCCACTATGCAGTGGCTCTAAAGTATGATGAACAAAAATCAAGAGCGCCTATGGTTGTGGCAAAAGGGATGAATACTATAGCTCAAAAGATTAAAAAAATTGCACGGGAAAATGGTGTACATATAGTTCAAAACCCACCACTTGCTAGAAGTTTATATGCTCAGGTTGAGGTTGAAAAACCTATTCCAGAAGAGCTTTTTGGTGCTGTGGCTGAAGTGTTGGCTTATGTTTACAAGATGAATAAAAAATAGTATATAATTCTAAAAAAGAAAGATTTTTTGATAGATTTAAAAGAGATAGAAAATGCTAAACATGTAGCTATTGTTGTGGATGATGAGGTGCTAATTCCTGTTGGTAGTGCTTTATATACATATGTGCTTAGATTGCATAAAAAAGTTTCATTTGTTTTTGAAAAGGGTGTTGTAGATAGAAAGTTTTCTTTTTTACCTTGGGTTGATAAGATAAGACTACATACTCCAACCTCTTCAGATGTAAAAGTAAAATTAGATAGTGCTGATTTAGATTTGTATAATGTTTTTAAAATTAATGCAATTGTTTTAAATCAAAAGATGGCAACTGCTTTATATGCTTCTCTTTTGTTGGAGTACGATGGTTTCATAAATAGTGATGCTGATGGTACGATATTTGCTACGGCTAGTGAACTTATGGCATGTGGAGCTGATTATAAAACTTGTAATAAATTTATAATTAAAAGAACAACCTTAGCAAAAATAAGATTGAAATCTTTAATGCTTAAAAATATGCTTTTAACAGATAATGCTAAAGAAGCAGTGTTTTATATAACTGATGATGATTTAAAATCTAGTGGAGCTACTTTGGAAGATGCTAAAGAGATTACAAAAGAGGCTTTTGGTTTAGAATATGTTGAAAAAACCTCTCTAATTATAAAAGATAAAGGAAATATGGTTTGAAAAGAAAAAAAGGTAGTTCTTCATTTGGAATATTGTTTGCGTTGATACTTATTATTGGAGGAGCTTTGTATGTTTATAACTCCTCAATGTTTGAGAGAAAACTTCCTAGTGTTGTATTGAAAAACAGTGGCTATTGGAATTTAAAAAAACCACTTCAACTAGAGATGAATGATGATAGTGGTATAAAATCATATAAAGTGGTTCTAAAAGCTAAAAGTGGTAGTACAACTTTATACTATGAACAGTTGCTTACCCCTCAAGAGTCTATTACATTAAATATCGCACCACCAAGAAGTGCTTATGCTATGAAAGATAAAGTTGTAAAAATAGTGGTTGAAGCAGTGGATGATAGTAAATGGAATCTACTTAATGGTAATGTTGCAACAAAAGAGTTTTTAATCAAAATAGATAAAAAAAGACCAAATCTTAATACTATTGTCAATTCATACAAAATATCAAGGGGTGGTTCTGCGTTGGTTATATTTAAGGCGGATGATGAAAATCTAAAAGATTTATATATTAAAACTAGTTTTGGTAAAAAGTTTAAAGTTGAACCATTTTATAAAGATGGCTATTATATCTCTCTTTTAGCTTGGCCAATCAAAGAAAATAATTTTAGAGCAACTGTTATAGCAACAGATTATGCAGGAAATGTAGCTAAGGCATATGTACCTTTATATTTAAAACAAAGAACTTATAAAGTATCAAAAATAAATATTAGTGATAGGTTTTTAAAAGGAAAAATTGCTCAACTTGCAGGTGATTTTGCTCAAACTCAAGGTGTAGATGACCCTATAGAACAATTTAAAATTATAAATGAAGATGTACGAGCAAAAAATGAAGAACTTATCCATAAAATAACTTCAAAAGTTTCAGATGAGATGATAAGTGATTTCAAGATAAATAAAATGTATCCTCTGAAAAATGCACAAGTTGTTGCTTCGTTTGGAGATCATAGAAAATACTATTATAATGGACAATATATTAGTCAATCATACCATTTAGGACTTGATTTGGCTAGTAACGCTATGGCTGCTATTAAAACACAAAATAGTGGAACAGTTGTATTTGCAGATTATAATGGTTTATATGGAAATATGCCTATTATTGACCATGGTTTGGGACTATATACACTTTATGGACACTGTTCAAGTATAAGTGTAAGCAGTGGTGATGAGGTAAATAAAAAGGAGACCATAGCAAACACAGGAAAAACAGGTTATGCTATGGGTGATCATTTACATTTCGGGGTACTTGTGCAAGGTATAGAAGTTCGCCCTCAAGAGTGGATGGATAGAACTTGGATGAAATTAAATATAAATAATATTATCAAAAGTGCTAAAGAGATAATAGATAAAAACTAAGGATAAAAGATGTATCAAACAACTATACAAAAAGCTGTTGAATTAGTTGGTATAGGTTTACATAAGGGTTCTCCTGTAAATTTAAGATTAGAACCTTTAGATTCAAACAGTGGTATTATCTTTTATCGGAATGATATTGATATGGCAATACCTTTGAAACCAGAAAATGTGGTTGATACTAAGATGGCTACGGTTATTGGTAGGGATGGATATGTTATCTCTACTATTGAACATATGCTTTCAGCCGTATATGCCTATGGGATTGACAATCTAAAAATCATAGTGGATGCAGATGAGATACCTGTAATGGATGGTAGTAGTGCCAGTTTTTGTATGCTTTTGGATGAAGCTGGAATAAAAGAACTTGATGTAGCAAAAAAAGTTATGAGAATAAAAAAAGAGGTTGTAGTTCAAGAGGGAGATAAGTATGTAAAATTATCTCCATCACCAGATTTGAGATATGATTTTACGATAAGATTTCCACATCCAGTGATACAAAATCAAGATTATATTTTAGAATTTACTAAAGAAAATTATAAAAATGAGATAGCAAGAGCTAGAACTTTTGGTTTCTTACATGAGGTTCAGTATCTCCGTTCAAAAGGTTTAGCACTTGGTGGCTCACTTGAAAATGCGATTGTTTTAGATGATAAAAAAGTTTTAAATCCAGAGGGATTAAGGTTTACAGATGAGTTTGTAAGACATAAAATCTTAGATGCCATAGGTGATATGAGCCTTATTGGGATGAATTTTGTGGGAAATTATGAAGCTATGGCTGGAAGTCATGATTTAAATCATAAACTTACACTTAAATTACTTAAAAATGCAGATAATTATGAAGTGATAGAGTTAGTTGGTGAAAAAACTATGGAATTAGAAAAAGCGTATGCCTAAAAGTGTAGATTTACTCTTAATAGCATTGTCTTCACCTATACAAATAGGTGTTTATGAGGATTTAAAACTTATTAAGACTATAACAAGAGAAGAAAAAAGTTCAGATATTTTGCCAGAGGTATATAAAGAATTGTTTGAACAATATAATGTTAAAAAGCTTTTTTATGCAAATGGACCTGGTAGCTTTATGGCTATAAAAGTTGCATATATTTTTTTAAAATCACTTAGTATTTTAAAAAATATACCACTATATGCAACAGATGCATTTAAATTTAACAATAATAAGCCTATAAAAGCGATTGGAAAGCTATGTTTTGTTAAAATTGACTCAGAAATAAAAACTCAAAAATTAGAAATGGTGCCAGAAGTAAATTTTATACTTCCTGATGTACTTGATTATAGTGAGTTTAGTAATATTACAGTGCCGATATATGGCATAGGTGCTGTGTAAAATTAGGAAAAGTATGACAATAAGTGTACCAGCTACAAGTGCTAATCTTGGACCAGGTTTTGACTCATTAGGTTTGGCAGTGGAACTTCGTAACCGTGTGGAATTTCATCCATCTAAGTTTTTTAGTGTAAGTATAAAAGGTGAGGGTGAAAACAACCCAAGATTGAAAGGTAATAATCTTTTTGTATCTATTTTTAATGACCATTATAATCGTTTAACGAAAAAAAGACAAAATTTTAAATTTACTTTTTACAATCAAATTCCAATGTCAAGAGGGCTTGGTAGTTCTTCAGCTGTTATTGTAAGTGCAATTACAACGGCACATGAAGCAGCAGGGATTAGAGTCAGCAAGAGACGAATTTTAAATCATGCTCTAACTTATGAATCACATCCAGATAATATCACTCCAGCGGTTATGGGTGGTTTTAATGCTGCAACGATTGAGAAAAATAAAGTTTTTTCACAAAAAAAACATCTTCCAAATTATCTTAAAGCAGTTGTGGTTATACCAAATAAACAGATGAATACTTCACGAGCAAGAACACTTTTGCCAAAATCTTACTCAAAAGAGAATGCTATTTACAATCTTTCACATAGTGCGCTTACCGTTGCGGCTTTTTTTAATGAAGATTGGGAGATGTTAAAACTATCAGCACAAGATAGATTTCATCAAAAAGCAAGGATGAAAGTTTTGCCAGAACTTTTTAGTGTTCAAAAAATTGCTTATGAAAGTGGTGCTTTGATGAGTACGCTCTCAGGAAGTGGAAGTACATTTTTTAATATGGTTTACGATGAGGATGCAGCTATGATTGCCAATAAATTAAAACAGAAATTTTCAGATTTTGAAGTGAAAATTTTAGATTTTGATAACAATGGATTGATAATAGAGAGATAATCTCTATTAATTAAAGCAACTTTTAGATATAATGGCGAAAAAATTTTATAAACCTGTTAGAATGTGTGTCTCTTGTAGAGAAAGAGATACTCAAGATAATCTGTTTAGGCTTCAGTGTCTAAATGGTAATCTTGAACTTTTTAGTGGGTACGGTAGAAGTTTTTATATATGTAAAAATTGTCTTGCTCAAGAGAAAAAAGCTCTAAAAGCTGTTATGCGTCAATGTAGAAGTGGCGAAAAAGATAAATTTACATCCAGACTAAAGGAGATCATCACTGATGACAGAAAAAGTTAGAGTACACGAGATTGCAAAAGAGCTAGGGATAGCTTCTAAAGATGTTTTAGAAAAAGCAAAAATTATTGGTATTGAAGTTAAATCTGCACAGAGTGTAGTTACTATGGAAGAAGCTGAGGGATTGGCGAATTTTATTATGAATGGTGATGTTCCAGTTGCATCTTCAAAACCAGAAAAAAAAGTGTCTGTAAAAGTAAAGAGTGATACTCCTAAAAAAGAAGAAGTTTCAAAGCACAAAGATACCACTAAAAAAGCAGAAGAAACAC
>JAMOQK010000044.1 GCA_027064045.1 Sulfurimonas sp.
GACAATATCAAAAGTGGCTACTCCCACACTGCCACACTAAACAAAGCACTAAAAAGTAAAAACATCAAACCACTTTTTAACAAATTAAGAGCAAAAAACTCCATATCTTATTCAGGAAAAAGTAGAGAGTTCAGAGTGTTAAATCCAAGAAATTTTGAGATAAAAGAGTTTTATGAAAAAGAGATTATCTTAGTAGATGACATCATCACAACAGGAACTACACTCACTCAAGCCATACAAACGATACACTCAAACAAAAAAGAGGTACTTTTTTGTTTGACATTAGCAGACGCAGGACTAAAATAGCCCTTTTAAAAGACCACCTGCTTCTTTACCTAATTGTTTTTTCAACTCTTTTGAAATCGCTTTTTTAGCCTCTTTTTTCATAAGTGCAGTCGCATCAACCTCAACCTTAGGAGAGTTTACATCACCACTTAATTTTACAGTGATAGGGTTGTGGTTTGCCTCTATATCTATCTTAGATTTTATCTTTTTGGTTTTTGTATTTAAATGAGTATTTTTTGTTTTTATAGAAGAAGTATTTGATTTTAAATCAAGTGAAGCTAAAATATTTTCTTTGTTTATATCTGCTCCAACATCACCTTTAAATACTTCAGCACACATATCAATCTTAGCATACTGTTTTATAAGTGCAAATACCTGATTTTTTGTAAATTTTCCATCAACTAAATGACCATCAAGTTTACCTTTTTTATGAACCAAGTTATAATCAACTTTTGCATTTAAATGTGATTTAAAAATCTCAGGGTAAATCAACATATGTAAAATATCTAAAGTTTGCACAGATGTCAAATCTGCATGAAAATCATCATTATGAAGTTTTGCATCAAGTTTTCCACCAGCTATATTTGAATGAGCTGTAAAATCCAAATCTTTTGCTTTTTTTATCTCTCCGTTGGCAGTGATACCACCTCTCATATGTCTCTCAGTTACAAAGTAAAGTTTATCTAAAGATGGCACTTTTACAACATAATCACTCACCAAAGAACTATCAGATAATTTAAAAGTAGCTTTTTTTACATCCAAATTTGCTAATGATGTCCTTAGTTTCATCGCTGTATCTATTTTTTTTGTTTTTATATTATTTACCATCGAGAGTGCATATTTAAACTTTGGCATAAGAGATTTAAACTTATAAACTTTAGTTAGATGTTTATTATCCAACTTTCCATTCATACTAACTCTATTTACCAAGTCACCCTCTTTACCTTTTAGAGTACCTTTTAGTTTTAAATCTCCTTTTACATCTACATTTGTTATAGGTTTTAAAACTGCCAACTCTTTTACATCAACACCATATTTTATATCCATTTTTAAAGGTTGAGGGGTAACTTTCCCTGATGAACTTAATTTTGCAAGATTTGAACTAAGCAAATAAATATAATCAACATCATCCCCTTTTAGTTTTGCATCAAGGTTCATACTAAAAGCAGTTTGAGGGATACTAACATTAAAATCACTTTTCATTATCTTAGTATTTAATCTGCCATTTTTAGTTCGAAGCTTAATATCTCCATCCATGGCATGTGGAGTTATATCTTTAAAGTTTATATCAAGATTTATATCTGAAGATGCGTAAGCACTTTGATTTAACATATAAAGAAGTTTAGATAATTTAAGTGTATCAATCTTAGCAATAATAGAAGTTGGATTTAACTCAGTAAGTTCAACATGGTAAGTTGTGTTACTTTTTGCAACATCACTTATACCATCAACTTCTATAAAAGCCATATCTCCTTTAACTTTACCATTTGTATAAAAATCTCCATGCAATAGCAAATTTGTTACAGGTTTAAGTGTGGTAAGATTTTTAAATTTTACATCATAATTCACATCAAAAGCTTGAGAGAAAAGAGAGTATGTACCTTTTATATATACTGTATTTTCTTTATTTAAATGCAACACTATATTAAAGTCACTCATACTAAGGGAAAAAACCTCAAGCTTACTATCTAACTTCGTTTGCTCTTTTATTTTTCCTTCAATTATAGGACTTAATATACTATTTCCAAAAGATGTAAAGGCAAAAACATATACCACTACAACTAAACCAATCAAAATACCGACTAACCATCCTAAAAACTTCATCATCTACTCCAAAACTTTTATATTTCTAATAATACTCAAATTATCCTTTAATATTCAAAAGTTTAAACTTGATACAATAAGGCTAAAGGTTATTAAATAAAAACATTTAACTCTTGACATTGTTACACTCAATATGTATAATAACAACATCTTTTTAGAAAAAGGAGTGATTTAATAACTATGTCTAAACGAAACAATAAAGAATTACAAGAAGAACCTCTACTAAATGAAGAGGGAAATATAGAGATAAATACAGATGAAGCTGAGGCTGAAGCAGAAGCGGTTGAAAATGAATTTAATCTTTTACAAGCTGAAATGGCTGAACTAAAAGATAAGTATGCACGAGTTCATGCAGATTTTGAAAATGTGAAAAAGAGACTTGAAAGGGAAAAATACACAGCAGTTGAATATGCAAATGAAAAATTTGCAAAAGATATGATACCTGTTATAGATGCTCTTGATGGTGCTTTAAACTCTATCAACACAGATGCCGACAAAGCTGAACTTTTTGATAAACTAAAAGAAGGGGTGGAACTTACACATAAACAACTTTTAACCTCTTTAGAAAAACATGGTGTTACAAAAGTAAACCATGATGAAGCTTTTGACCCAAATATTCATAATGCAGTGCAAAGCGTTGATAGTAAAGATGTTGAAAGTGGACAAATAGTTCAAACTTTCCAAACTGGATACAAATATAAAAATAGACCACTTCGTGAGGCTATGGTTATAGTTGCAAATTAGTCAGTGCCACTTAGGTGGCAGAATAAAATTTTAAAACATTGTAGAATTTCACTGTTTTAAAAAATACATTATATAAAAATACAAAATCAAAGGAAAATAATATGAGTAAAGTAATAGGAATAGATTTAGGAACAACAAACTCTTGTGTAGCAGTTTATGAAGGTGGTGAAGCTAAAATCATCCCAAATGCAGAGGGTAAAAACACAACTCCATCAGTTGTAGCATTTACTGATAAAGGTGAAGTTTTAGTTGGTGATCCAGCAAAAAGACAAGCTATCACAAACCCTGAGAAAACAATCTCATCTATCAAAAGAATCATGGGTCTTATGATGAATGAAGAAAATGCAAAAGAAGCACACGATAAAGTAACTTATAATATAGTAGATAAAGATGGTAGTGCTGCTGTTGATGTAGCTGGAAAAATTTACACTCCTCAAGAGATAAGTGCTAAAATCCTTAGCAAACTAAAAGAAGATGCAGAGAGCTACCTTGGTGGTAAAGTAACTGATGCAGTTATCACAGTTCCAGCATACTTTAATGATAGCCAAAGAAAAGCTACAAAAGATGCAGGTACTATCGCAGGATTAAATGTACTAAGAATTATCAATGAGCCAACTGCTTCTGCACTTGCTTATGGACTAGAGTCTAAAAGTGAAGAAAATGTACTTGTTTATGACCTTGGTGGTGGTACTTTTGATGTTACTACACTAGAGATTAGTGATGGTACTTTTGAAGTTCTTTCAACTGATGGTAATGCATTTTTAGGTGGTGATGACTTTGATAACAAAATCGTTGACTTCTTAAATGATGAGTTTAAATCAACTCACGGTATTGAGCTTAAAAACGACAAGATGGCTCTTCAAAGATTAAAAGATGCAGCTGAAAATGCTAAAAAAGAGTTAAGTAGTGCAACTGAAACTGAGATAAACCTACCATTTATCACTATGACAGAAGCAGGACCTCAACACTTAGTTGTAAAACTAACTCGTGCAAAATTTGAGGGTATGATTGCTAATCTTATAGATGAGACTATGGAACATATCAAAACAGCTATGAAAGAAGCAGATCTTGATAATAACGAAATCAAAGAGATTATCATGGTTGGTGGTTCAACTCGTGTTCCTGCTGTTCAAGAAGCAGTAAGTAAATTCTTTGGTGGGAAAGAGCTTAACAAAGGTGTAAACCCTGATGAAGTTGTTGCTGCTGGTGCTGCTATTCAAGGTGGTGTTTTAAGAGGTGATGTTAAAGATGTTCTACTTCTTGATGTTACTCCACTTTCACTTGGAATTGAGACTTTAGGTGGTGTTGCTACTAAAATCATTGAAAAAGGTACAACAATACCAGTTAAAAAATCTCAAATTTTCTCAACTGCAGAAGACAACCAACCAGCTGTAAGCATATCAGTTGTTCAAGGTGAAAGAGAATTTGCAAAAGACAATAAATCTTTAGGTCTTTTTGAGTTAGGTGATATTCCACCAGCTCCAAGAGGTGTGCCACAAATCGAAGTTACTTTTGATATTGATGCAAATGGTATCTTAACTGTTAGCTCAACTGATAAAGGTACAGGTAAATCTCAATCTATCACAATCAGTGGTTCTTCAGGACTAAGTGAAGAAGAGATTGAAAAAATGGTACAAGATGCAGAAGCACACAAAGCTGAAGATGAAGAAAGAAAAGCTATGGTTGATTTAAGAAACCAATCAGATGCTCTTATAGCTCAAACTGAAAAATCAGTAGAAGAAATGGGTGATAAACTTGAAGCTGAAGAAAAAGCGAAAATTGAAGCTGCAGTAACTGACCTAAAAGAAACTCTAAAAGATGAAAATTCTACTAAAGAGCAAATTGAAGAAAAAGTAAAAGCATTAACTGAAGCTGCTCACAAAATGGCAGAAGAGATGTACAAAAAAGAACAAGCTGGTGAAGCAGGACAAGCTGATACTAAAGCTAAAAAAGATGACGATGATGTTATCGACGCAGAGATAGAATAATCTCTTATTCCACATGCCATGGCATGTGGATCTTTCAAAAATTAACATCTCCTCCTAAAGATTTTTAGCATCTTTGGCTAGTTTTGCCCAAGCAGAAGACGGATCTGCTTTTATCGCTTCATCATAAGCTTTTTGAGCATTTTCCTCTTGCCATAATTTAGAATATACTGCACCTAGAAGATATTTTTGTCTTGCTCTTTGGGTTGGTGTCAACTTAATATTATCTAAAGATTTTATAACCTCTAAAGCTTTAGTATCATTTCCTTTATCTATATATGCTTGATAGAGAGTAAATTCTACAAATGGACTTTGTGCATAAGATAATGATTCTTTTTGTATTTTCATAACTTCTTGAGCATATTTAATAATTAAATTATTGTCTTTTAGCTGACTTCCTATATTTATAACTGCTACATATCTATCTATGTCTTTATAACTAATACCATATACTTCTTGGATTTTAACAATAGCATCTATCATTTTATCATTTTTTTCAAGTCTTTGATATGTATCAAAAAGCACTCTATAAACATCAAAATATTTAGATTTTTTATCATCTTCTATAAGTGATATTAACTCTTTTGAAGCTTGAAGTACCTCACTATAGTTACCAGTTGCAAAATCAACTTTTATATACCTGTAAAGCCATTTTTTTCTTTCATCTAAATCTTTTGATTTTAAATGTCTTAAAGCTATTTTTTTAGCTAATAAGAAATCAGCTCCTTTCATGGAACATTCATAAATACCATTATCCCACTTAGCAGATAAAGAAATTTTATAGTTTGTAGATATACTTAAAACATCTCTACACTCTCGTAGTTTTAAAGACTCTTTCATAGCACCAATAGCTGCCTCTTTAACTAGCTCTTTAGATTTAGGATACAAACCTTCATCCAAAGAGGCAAGTGCATCTTTTAAATCCAATACTTCATTATATTTTTTATTTTTTAGAAGTAAATTTGCCTTTTCATATAGTGCCTTATCCCCAATCATATCATTTTTATATTTTTTGATTAATTCATCATAATGATTTAATTTAGTTGTTAGATTTTCATCACCAACATCAAAGAATAAAGAATCTTTTGCTTCTTTTACTTCATCTTCAAAAGTACCATATTTAAAAGTATTTAGATATTTATTTAAAGCTTTTAAAGCTTCCTCTTTTTTATCAGTTTTAGATAACCATATACCTCTATCTTTTAATAAATTTTCATATTCATCATGATTTATATCTATCTGATCTAAAATAGCTTTAGCCATTGCGGCAGCTGTTGCATAATCCCCTCCATCAGCAAAACTATACATCATATCCATAGAGGTAACTAAATCATTCATTAGAAAGTCAGGTTTAGCTTTAATTATCTTTATAATATATTTTGCAGCCTCCTTCGCATTAGTATTTTCTATATAGTATTTTGCAAGATCATATGCAGCAGTAGATGCAACTTCAATGTCATCAGTTTGTACAAGTGCCTTTTTATACAATTTCAAAGCTTCTTTTATACCACCTGAAGACTCAAGCATCTCACCATTATAAATATAACCCCACTGAGCATAAACAGAATCTCCATGTTCACTATATAGCCTATCGAAAAAATAATCTGCATCTACACTCATACCAACCATGGCATATGCCCGTGCAACCAATGATAAAACTTCTGCTATATTTTCATCTGAGGAAAACTCTTTTAGATATATCTTTGCCACATCTATAGTATTGTCATAATCTTTAAGGCTCATATATACTTTTATCTTATAAAAAAGCAACTCTGCTCTAAAAAGTGAATCAGGATAGTTTTGCACAACTTCATTAATAAGATCTAAACACTCTTCATATTTTTTTTCACTATAATATTTCTTAATTTTTATATAGTTAGCAACATCTTTAACTTTTTTAATATATACAGGTTTACCATCCATATCTAAACCACCTACAAAAGGCAATTTATCACTACTTAGTGTAAAAGGAAAGTTTATAGCTACATCTGATTTTTTTTCTTTTTTTATATATGGTATATTTTCTTTATAACCTATAATCAACCAATGTTTAGATAGTTTTGCATCTGCTTTAAAAATCGTATCTTCTTGTGATAAATTAAAAATCATAGGGTAAAGTTTCATCTTATAATATGCTTTTATAACTATAAAAAAAGTTTTGTTTTTAACCTGAGAAGTGATACTGAAAAAATCATTTTCTATTGTTTTAAATTTCTTTGTAGGTTGTTCGCTAAAAGCACAAATGATTTTTTCAACAACATCTAAATCAGATTTAATCTCTTGACACAAAAACTCTTTTGAATCTTTAAGATGAAGTGTAGAATAAGATTGAAAATTCTCTTGCGCACCAGTAAGAGAAACTTCTAGTGCGTAAAGATTTGGAATACCAAAAATAATCAAAAGGGCAAAGAATATATCTCTTAACAACCTTTACCCCTTTTTTTTATCTAGTACCCACTATTATATACAAATGCTGTTATAAACTCTAAAAGTGGATTTACAGCTACAAAAGCAAATATAGTTCCCACAGCAGCAAAACCAATGATAGATTTTAAAGCCAGTGTTGCATTTGATACATACATATGTCCATCATTACCCATAATCGGCTCTTTCATAAACATATATACTATAAGTTTTAAGTAGTAATAACCAGCTATAGCCGAGTTAAGTGCCATAATAAGTGCCAATATAGTATATCCACCTGAAACAGCTGAAGATATCATATAAAGTTTACCCCAAAATAGTGCAAAAGGTGGTACACCTGCAAGACTTAACATAAATAAAGCCATAATAGTAGCAGCAACTGGTGCTGTTTTTATCATACCTGCAAATTTATCATAACTATGGTCACTTGTTTGATAATCTGGAAGGTGTTTTTGACGAGAAATCCATAGCATACTAAATGAACCAAGATTAGTAAAACTAAACAATATCCAATATAAAAGCAAAGCAGTATTTGACTGAGTAGTTCCTATAAGTATAGCTGCCATAACAAAACCAGCATGAGAAATAGAACTATATGCCAACATTCTTTTAACATCTGTTTGTACTAATGCCCACATATTTGCCAAAGTCATTGTAAGAACAACAACAATATAAAGTATCACTTCTAACCAAACAACACCACTATGGATTAAAAATTCAAAAAATCTCATAGCAACTATAAAAGTAGCTATTTTTGGTACGATTGACATATAACCTGCCATAGACGCACTCGCACCCTCATAAACATCTGGCGCCCAAGTATGAAATGGTACAAGAGATAGTTTAAATCCAAGCGCTCCGAGTAAGAAAACAACACCAATCAATACATAACCAATATCTGCATAATGATTTGCAGCTAAAACAGATGCTATCTGATTGATTTCAATACTTCCAGTTAAAGCATAAAGTACCATAGAACCAAAACTAAAGAAACCAGCAGCTAAAGCACCCATTGTAAAGTACTTAACAGCAGCTTCAAAAGATTTAGCACGGTTATGCATAGCAATTAGCGTATATAACGCTAAAGATGCAGTTTCAAGCCCAACAAACACAAGAATTAGATTATCAGTTGCAACCATAAATTGGAATCCACCAATCATAAATAAGAAAAGTGCAAAAAATTCTGGATAACTAAACTCATGGAAACGCTTATGTGTTAATGATAATGGGATAAATAACATTGAAGCACCCACTATTATAAACTGAGAAATAATAGCTAAACCATCAACAAGCATAACATCAAATGCACCTGTAACTATGCCATCTTGACTAAATATACCAGCAGATTCAAGTAAAGAACCAAAATCCATTACTAGAAAAAGAAGACTTAACATTACATAAAGTGACTTATCTGAATTACTTTTAAACAGATCAACAATTAAAATTAACAATGCCCCAGCAATTGGGATAAGCATCGGTGCGAGAGTCATCAAGTTTAATGACTCTAAAGAAATATTTACTGGCGCTAACATTAGTGTGCCTCCTCTGCAGAAGTTCTAGTAACTTCAACTTTATCTAAAGTTGGTATTCTAGATTTTGCTTCGTCTGTAATAGATTTATCATGCATCAGTTGAACAACTGATTCAACAGAATTGTTAATTGGATTAAGTAATACTTTTGGATAAACACCTAACCAAACAGTGATAACCACCAATGGAATCAATGCAATAAGTTCCCTTTTATTTACATCTGGAAGATTTTTATTTTCTTCTATTGTAACTTCACCAAAAAACATTTTTTTATAAGCTGCTAACATATAGATAGCACCAACAATAATAGCTGTACCAGCTAGCAGTGTTAAGATATGTGATTGTTGATAAAATCCTAATAAACTTAAAAACTCACCAACAAAGTTGATAGTAAGTGGAAGTCCAACAGAGGCCATCATCATGATACCAAAAATAGTTGCATATCTAGGCATAACATGAGCCAAGCCACCAAATTGATCCATCATTTTAGTGTGTCTTCTATCATAAATCACACCAACAAGCAAGAACAATGCACCTGAGACAACACCATGAGCTATCATTAAGAAGATAGAACCACTAATACCTTCAACATTTAAAGCAAATGTACCAAGAATTATAACACCCATATGTGAAACTGATGAATAAGCAACAACCTGCTTAACATCTTCTTGAGCATAAGCAACCATCGCTGTATATATAATCATTATAATAGCTAATACAGCTACAGGATACATAAAGTACACAGAAGCATCTGGGAAAAGTGGCAATGAAAAACGGATAAACGCATATGTACCCATTTTAAGTAAAATTGCCGCTAATATTACAGAACCAATAGTTGGTGCTTGACCGTGGGCATACGGTAACCATGTATGAAATGGAAACATAGGAACCTTGATAGCAAAACCCATAAAAAATGCCAAGAACAACCAAAGCTGAAAACTCTCTGGTAAAACAAGTCTATACCAATCAAGTATCGCAAAACTCCACACACCTGTCGCTTGATAATAAAAATATGCCATAAATAACATACCAACCAACATAACAAGTGAACCTGCAAATGTATATAAAAAGAATTTAACAGAAGCATAAACTCTTAAAGGTCCACCCCATGCACCGATAAGGTAAAGCATCGGCACAAGTGAAAGTTCCCAAAATACATAAAATAAAATCGCATCAAGCGCAACAAATACACCAGCCATTGTCATCTGTAAAAATAAAAGTGTAATTATCATGTTTTTCACATCTTTTGTATCGGTAAGTGAAGCTATACCAATCATAGTAAAAAATGCTGCCAATATAACAATAAACAAAGAGATACCATCTATCCCTATAGTATAGTTGATTCCAAATGCTGGAACTAATGGGAGATTTTCCATAAACTGCATACCAGAAGCAGTCGAATCAAAAGAAAACCAAAGAATCATTGCAAATACAAACTCTATAAATGCAACAGACACACCATAACTTCTAATACTATCTTTATGAATTGCAAATCCAAACACTGCTGCCAATGCTGGAAAGAAAATTAAAATCGATAAAATATGATCTAACATCTACTAAACTCCTAAACCTGATAGAACTACTCTAAGTCCATCAGAATGTCTTGCTGCTAGTCCAAAAACCACAGCTAATGATAACAGAACTACTATTCCAGTAACCATCCATTTAAGCATTGTAGATAGATTACCACTCTGCATTGCTCTTGTTGTATCACCTGTTGTATATATAACTTTTGCTATACCATCAACAGAAGCATCAACAACTTTTTGATCTATCTCTTTCCAGAACACTTTTGAAAGTCCTCTATATGGTTTAACAAGATAGTTTTCATAAAAATAAGGAATATAATACTGATTAATCAACAGTTTATATTTAAAACTATTTTCCATATCACTTGTTCCATCTGGAAGTTTAATATCTCTACTCATATATTTTTTATAAGCATAAGCGATAGCAAGTATAACAAATAGTTGAGTACCTATAGTCATCATCCAGAATGTTACATGAGAATGTATATGATACTCTGTAGCACTTAAAATCTCTTCAACCATACTAAAGAAAGTTGTTCTAAATGCACCTGCAATAACAGCAAGGATAAGTAGAGGACTCATAGCAACAAGCATAAATTTATACGCTTCATGCGGATGGAAACCAAATAATTTATATCTCTCTTCACCATGGAAAATAAGTGCAATAATTCTAAATGAATAAAATGCAGTTAAACCAGCAGTTAACAGAAGTACCGTATAGATAATAAAATGGTGTTCAGCAAATGCAGCTTCTAAGATAACATCTTTTGAGAAGAATCCAGCAAGAGGGAAAAGACCAGCTAAAGCAACAGATGCTAAAGTCATCATAATCATAGAACCCTTCATAACCTTACCAAGTCCACCCATTTTAAATGGATCAAGTTCGCTATCCATCGCATGCATAACATTACCAGCACCAAGGAATAACAATGCTTTAAAGAAAGCGTGAGCCATTAAGTGAAACAATGCAACCCAATAAGCACCTAAACCAGCAGCAGCAAACATGTAACCTAGCTGTGAAAGTGTAGAGTAAGCGATAACTCTTTTAATATCACGATTAACAAGTGCCATAGATGCTGCAAACATTGCTACAAATGTACCAAGAGAAGCAATAAACAATCCAACATCAGGAATTAAACTATATAACTCATTTGAACGAACAACTAAATAAACACCAGCTGTTACCATAGTCGCAGCATGAATAAGTGCAGAAACCGGAGTTGGACCTTCCATCGCATCAGCAAGCCAAGTATGAAGTGGAAACTGTGCTGATTTACCCATAGCACCAATAAAAAGAAAGATACCAATCATAGTAAGTGTTGAATTATCTAAAGTTTTAAAAGCTTCAAAAGCACCATCGTATTGTAATGTACCAGTATTCCAATAAACTAAAAAGATACCAATTAACATACCAAGGTCAGCAATACGGTTCATAATAAATGCTTCATTAGCTGCCCAACTAGCACTCTCTTTATGAAACCAAAAACCAATCAATCCCCATGAACAAAGACCAACACCTTCCCAACCTATAAATAGACCAGCATAGTTGTCACTCATAACAAGGATAAGCATTGAAAACACAAACGCAGATAACCATGCAAAAAATCTGTTAAAACCTTTATCGTGATCCATATAACCAATAGCATATACATGAACAACAGATGAAACGATAGTTACAACCATCATCATAGTTACTGATACTTGATCTACAACAAATCCAAATGGTATATGAAGATGACCTGTTGATATCCATGTCATCAACTCAACATGAACACTCTCGCCAGTTGATAACACATGACCTAGTAAAACACTACTACTTAAAAAAGATACAACAAGTAGTGTACTTGGAATGATACCAGTGATGATTGTCTTAGGTTTAGCAGTAAAAAGTGCTGCAAAAAGAGAACCAACCAGTGGTGAAAACAATGCCACATATAAAAATAATTCCATATCTCTACCCCCTCATCGTTGACATTTGTTCAAGGTCAATATTGTTATGACTTTTATGCCATACAATTAACAAACCAAGACCAACAGCAACTTCACTAGCAGCTATTGCAATTACAAAGAATGCAAACATCTGCCCAGTTAAATCACCATAATAGTGTGAAATCGCAGCAAAAGAGATATTAACAGAGTTAAGAAGTATCTCAGTGGCGAAAAACAACATTAAAAGATTTTTTCGTCTCATAACACCAATCAAACCTATAGCAAATAGGATAGCTGATAGTACAAGATAATGATTTAGTCCTATTTCCATCATGAAAGCACCTTCTTATTTTTTTCTTCTCTCATATCTCTAATCTCAGCATCACTCATCTCAGTAAGAGACAGATCCATCTTCTTACCAGCTAAAACGATACCCGCTACCATAGCAACAAGCAACATCACTGCAGCAACCTCAAACGGTATAAGATATTTTGTAAACAATACAACACCAACTTCTTGTGTATTACCTACACCTTCTATAATTGGATAAAAAGCTGTAATATTGTCTGTAACCATAGGAGCTACAAAAATAACTACAACTAAAAAAGCTGCTAAGGTACTAAGTCCAAATATAATCAGACTATTTCCTTTCTTCTCTTTAACATCTCTTGTGGTATCAAAAAACATCATACCAAAAGCATAAAGAGCCATAACAGCACCAGAATAAACAACAATTTGCACAGCACCTAAAAAGTCAGCCCCAAGGATAAAGAAAAACGCTGATATAAAAATCATCCCTGCTGCTAACGATGTTAGTGCATATAACGCCTGTGCTGTTGTAACAGTTATGAAAAACATTACAATCGTTAAAAAAGCAAACAGATAAAAAGCAATCGCTTCAAACATACTCAATCTCCTTAATATGCTAGAGGTGTTTTTTTAACACGCTCATCTTCATGTGGTGTAATAGCACCAAAACCTTCGAACTCTAGCTGATTACCAACTTTCATCGTATCTAATGGTGTCAACATATCTTCATACATTGTAAAGTGTTCCCTTTGCTCACTTGCATTTTCATAGCGTCCACCATGAGTAATTGCAAGTTCAGGACAAACCTCAGCACAAAAACCACAATAGATACAACGACCAAGATTGATAGAATATTCACTAACCTCTTTACGAGAGTTTTCATCTCTTTTTGTTTCAATTCTTATACAATTAGCAACACATATCTTTTCACAAAGACCACAACCTATACATCTCTCAGTATCACTCTCCCACAATCTTTTCATCTCATGGATAGCACGATACCTAGGACCTATTGGCATCTTCTCTTCTGGATAACTAACAGTATGGATCTCAAATTTAAAAAACTCTCTCATAACAACCCAAAGACCAACAAAAAGTTCAAGTCTAAAAGTTCTTTTAACTACTCTTTTAAATTTATCCCATGGCTCTGTCGGATAATCTTCAATATCTACTAAGAAATATTCATTACTGACATTTCTATTGTTAAACTGTTCATCTTTCATCATCACCCCTTACATCATCACTATAGCAGTGACTAAGATATTTAGTACCGCTACTGGCATTAAGATTTTCCAACATAACATCATCAACTGATCTGGTCTAACATCTGGCCATGCAGCTCTTGTCCATAGGAAAAAGAAAAAGAAAAATGACATTTTACCTAACAATGCTAAAGCACCCAAGAAACTACCATCTCCATATCCACCCAAGAAAAGGATAGGAATCATAAATGAGATAAAGAACATATTTGCATACTCACCGATAAAGAAAAGACCCCATCTCATACCACTATATTCAGTACCAAAACCATCAATAATCTCATGATCATTTGCTATAAGGTGAAACGGTGTTCTACCTGTTTCAGCAAATGCCGCTATCCAAAACAGGATAAATGCTACTGGCTGAGTCCAAACCATCCAAGAAGTTATCCCACCTGCTTGATATTCGTTAAAGTCAATCAAAGAAAGTGAACCAACCATCATAATTGGAGCTAAAATCGATAAACCAGTTACAACCTCATAAGAGATAAAAACTGCAGCACCCCTCGCAGCCGATAGCAATGCAAATTTATTTGCAGATGCCATACCACCAAGAAGTGGTCCATAAAGACCAACGCCCATAATACCTAAGATATATAAAATACCTATATTTATATCTGCAATAATTGGATGTACTTCATATCCAAATATTGTAAAAGAAGGTAAGAAAGGGATAGCTGCTGCTGCTATAAAAGCAGTTGCAGCAGTGATAACAGGAGCTATTTTAAAGACAGGTGCTACAACATTTGTTGGAACAATATCTTCTTTTGTAAAAAGTTTAATAGCATCTGCACCAAATTGTAAAACCCCATAAGGTCCAACATTCATAGGTCCAAGTCTTCTTTGCATAAAAGCAAGGATTTTTCTCTCAAAATAAGTACCTATCCCTGCTAATGCAGAAAACACAAGCATTACTATAACAATTTTTATAATTGTTTCTATTAAATATGCCATTTCCATATTTACACCCTTTCTATCGAAGCTGTTGCAAAGCGATAACTACTAATGACAGCCTCTGAATTTATTTTAGAATCAAATGTTGGTAAAATTGCTATATCACCTGTGATTTTATTATCACTTACTATGGTTGTAACAAGCTCACCATCTTTAGTTTTAATTTTCACTCTATCCCCCTCATTTAGTTCTGATTTAGATAAAAACTCTTCACTCATATAAACACCACCAACCTCATCAAGATTTGTAGTTTTATGAGTAAAAGGAGTAAATTGTCTTACAGGGTTTGCAAGATACACGATACTCCCTTCAAGTTTTTCATCACTAAATTTTTCCACACTTTCATCACCTGATACCGAAATAGAGATATTTTCAAGTAAATAACCTCTCACTTCAGTTCCATCATTTTCATAGTGATTAGGCAGATCATCAAATCTCTCAGATTTAAAACCTTTTTCTATAGGTAAATTATAAGTATAGTCTATAGTGTTTTCTGCTTTCAATCCAAGTGCATTAGCAATATCATTTAGTTCATACCCATTATAAGGCAATGCTGCATTTGTAGGATTTACCCTTTTGTTAATGCTTGTAAGAGTTCCCTCTTGTTGATTCATCGCTGGCATGTCTAAATCACCATCACCTAAAGCTGATAAAGTGAAATCACCTTTAGTATTATACCCAACACTATATGAGCCAACTTCATCATCTAAATCACAAATCAATGCTACACCAAGTGAATTAGTCAACTGAGGAATCATTGTAATCTCAAAAGCACTATATTTTTCAATTAATGCCACTAAACGAGCTAAGTTTTTAGAATTTGGATGAGTATATAAATCTGCTCCAACCATAAGAGCAAAACTCTCTTTTTTCTTAAGATTTTTCTCTAATTTTTCCATAAACTTATCATCAGCACCCAAAATTTCAAGAAGCTTATTATCATCAACCTCTATCTCTTTAGATACCTTTTTCGGAACCATCTTAGTTTTTTCAACTTCAACTTCTTCCTCTTGACCTGTTTCATCATTTAGTTTCATCTCTTTAACTATCTCTGTAACTTTCTCTTTTATAGTTTCCGTCACTGTTACAGTTTTAGTTGAGTGAAAAGATGCTAAATATTCTGTTATATCAGATGGAAGTTTTTCTTTATCTCCAAACAAATCTAAAATCAAATATAAAACAACTTCTTCTTGAAGTGGAGCATGTTTTAGAGTCATAATACTTTTAGCAAGTCCCTCTATGATTGGATCACCTACAGGATGAAAATAAAGCCCAGCTCCCTTGTTTACAGTCATAGAGTTATTTAATGCATATCTTGCATTTGGATTATCAGATTTTAAAGCTGAACCAACACTTACTATGAAGTTAGTAGCAATTACCTCTTTTAAATCACTTCCATAAAGTGAAGTTCCACTTATCTCACCATAATCTTTTAAGAATGTTTGAAATGCTTTTGCTTCTTTATTTACAAGCTTAACACCAAGTTTTTCTTTTAATGATTGAAGGATATATGCTTCTTCATTTGTAATAGTTGAAGTAAATTTAATTGTATCAGCTTTTTTAAATGCTTCTAATGCTTTATTAAATGCAACTTCATCCTTGGATTCAACTCTGTTTTCATAATCAAAACCATACCTTCCAGCTCCACAAAGTGAAACATAGTTCCATTCATTCATAACTCTATAAATCTTCTTATCAGTATTTGCAATATTTGTATGCTTAACATCATAAGAGATTTGACATCCTGCAGAACAATGTCCACAAGTTGCAGGTATCTGTTTAAGTTCCCATGCATTTGACTTATACATAAACTGAGTATCAACCAAAGCACCAACAGGACAAACAGCAGCACATTCACCACAACTTGTACAGTCTAAAACATCAGTTCCATTTGTAAGACCAATAACTGATTTATTAAGCTTATTCCACATGGCATAAGCATCTTTTGGCATAGTTTCTTTAAACTCAGCCTCAAGCGCATCAGCTCCACGAGGGATAGTTTTAAGTGAGTTATCACCTATCATATCTTTACATACAGTTGAACATCTCTCACAAACTATACAAAGACCAGGATCATAGTGAAGATGTCCCCAATCATGAGAACTTCTATCCACATCTTTTACTGAATAATGTTGTATATCTACACCCATCTCCAATGTATAGTTTTGTAATTCACACTCACCTGATTGATCACAAACACCACATTGAAGTGGATGATTTACATCATACACTTCCATAATAGCACGGCGTTCTTTTGCAATATTTTCAGTTGTAGTTGTGATATTCATACCATCTTTACTTTTGGCATTACAAGCATATACTTGCTTACCATCAGCTTCAACTAAACATATACGACAAGCAAGAGTTGGACTACATCTTGTTAAATAACAAATTGCAGGGATAAATATATCATTTGCACGAGCTGCATTTAATAGAGTTTCACCCTCTTTTGTTTGTATCTCTTTATCATCAATTGTAATTGTAATATTGTTACTCATTTATAACCTCTATTTTGACTTGATTGTATCTATAGTTTGAAGATTTTGAATCCAGCATGAAAGTTGGGTTATATGCAACCGTACCTTTCATATGTCTATCCACTCTAAAGTGTCTAACAAACTCAATTCCATCAACAATAAACTTAACTCTGTCTCCCGATTTAATTTTAGATGCCATTGCAAACTGTTCTGAACCTACAAGTTCATCTTTTACTTTTATCTGCTTACAATCTTTAGTAAAAGGGCTAAACTGGCTAAGTGGGTTTCTGCTATATACAACACTACCGTTAAACTCACCCAACTCTTCAACTTCATCTAATTTTACACTATCGTTATTTTTAACTGATTCGATTTTATATCCACGATAAGCATTTCCAACATTATCATAATAATTATCTAAATCATCAAATTCTATCTCTTTAAAGCCGAGTTTAGATGTATAATCTATAACATTTTTACTTTCAACACCAAGTGAAGATGCTATATCATTAAGTTCATATCCATGATATGCTACACCTGCATTTAAAACAACTAAGTTTTTATCTATATTTACAAATGTTCCCTCTTGCTGATTAAGAGAAGGCATATCTAAATCGCCCTCCCCTTTTGCACTTAAAGTAAAATCTGCTTTAACATTATATCCAACGCTAAATCCATCTTCTATTTTATCTAAATCACATATCAAAGATACACCCAGTGTATTTGTTGATGGTGGAACAACTATAACTTTAAAAGGTGTGTATTTTTGTATCAAACCAACTATCATAGCTATATTTTTAGCTCGTGAATGGTTTATGACATCTTCACCAATAACCAGCATCGGCTTCTTTTTTCTTAAATATTTTTGTTTTAATTCATCTAACTCTTCTTCAGAAATATTACTCTCACCACATAAGTAACCAAAATCTAACGAATCAAAAAACTCTTTTTGAGATGATTTATCTTCTATAAATATATCTGCAACCATTGACAAAGCTGCTTCTTCACTACCAACTTCATTCTTAATAAACATAGAAACAACATTTGAGATAGGTGCTTCCTCAATAGGGTGAATACTGGCAACAAAGGCTTTTTTATAACCAACTGCCTGAGCCATAGCAAACTTAACCATTGGATTGTCACTCTGTATAGATCCACCAATACTAATGATAAAATCACTATTTGACAAATCTTTTATATCTCCATTATAAAGAGATTTATTTGAAGTAGATGCGAAATTATCCATAAACTCTTGATATTTTCTAGCATCATCATTTACAAGATTAAATCCAAGTTTTTTCTTCAATTCATTTAAAACAAACGCTTCTTCATTAGTTATAAAAGAGTTAAAAACAACATTTTTAGCACTTTTAAAAGCTTCAACCGCTTTTTCAAAAGCTGAAGTATCTTTAGTTTGCACTCTATTTTGAAAATCAAAGCCAAATCTACCAGCACCACAAAGTGAAGAAAAATCAGCTTCATTTGTAACTCTTCTAATCTCACCACCTTTTGATTCATAGTAAAGTGAACAAGCACTAGAACAATGCGCGCAACTTGATGGAACTTTTGTAAGTTCCCAAGCGTTTGATGTATATTTAAAATCAGTTGATGCCATAGCTCCAACAGGACAAACAGATATACACTCCCCACATTGGATACAATTAGCAAGATTTATCTCTATACGAGATTTATATCCACCAGCTTTTATAAACAGAGCCTCATTTCCCACAACTTCATTACAAACTGTTGTACATTTTTCACAAAGAATACATAATGCTGGATCATAAGTATGAACACCCCACTTTTTCTTCTTACGAGCTTGATCACGCACAGCAAAATTTTGTTGTTCTACACCAAATTCTAAAGTTTTATTTTGTAACTCACACTCTCCACTTTTATCACATACACCACACTGTAAAGGGTGATTTACATTATAAAGCTTCATAATGTTTTGTCTCTCTTTGTAAAGAATTTGTGAGTCAGTAGTAATCTCTGCACCCTCTGTTGGAGGTGTATTACAACTTAAAACAAGACCGTCCACACCCTTGGCTTCAACAACACACATCCTACACGAAGCATTTGGAGTTGCTTTTGCGAGATAACACATAGTTGGGATATATATACCCTCACGACGCGCAACCTGAAGGATAGTTTCACCTTTTTGAGCCTTAACAGAGATACCATTAATCTTAAAATTAACCATTCAATACCCCCCTTCTCATGTTGCAACCATAGCGATATAATAACATCGCATACAACGGTTAGCTTCATCTATGGCTTCATCTTGTGTGAAACCAAGATTTACCTCTTTATTATTATCTCGTCTCACCTCAGCATCAAGAACTTCACTGTTTTGTCGAACCAATCCAGGTAACCAACCAGTAACTTTTTCTTTTTTGTTATAAACACGAAGCCTATGTAGATGATCTTCCATAATTTCATTATCTGTTAAAGTAATTTCACCACCATTTTGGATAAATCTACTTATAACTGAAGACGCTCTTTTTGCTTGACCAACTGCATTTACAATGGTCATAGGACCATATTCACAATCCCCAGAAGCAAAAATACCTTTACGAGATGTCATATAATCTTTACCATTTGTTTTAATGGTACCCCAAGATGTCATCTCTATCTCCCATTCTTCTGGAAGAAGTGCTAAATCGGCACTTTGCGAAACAGCAGGAATAAGGAAATCTGTCTCTATCGTATATGATGCACCATCAATTTTCACTAATTGATCACGACCACCGTTAGGATCTGGTACAAGTTCAAACTTATCAATCAAAAGAGATTTTAAAACATCATCTTCATCGTTCATAGCGTTCACTGCAGAGTGAAAAAGAAATTCTACACCCTCTTCAACAGCTTCATGATACTCTTCATAAGTTGTATTTCTAATAATAGTTTTCTCATCACGACGATAAATCATATAAACTTTTTTAGCATTAGCTCTAATTGCACAACGAACAACATCCATAGATGTAAATCCACCACCAACACAAACAACAGTTTTACCAGTTAAATCAACCGCTTCACCTATGCCATATTTATCCCAAAGATTAATCTGATCTAACATCTCAATAGCTGACCAATAACCATCTATTTCAGGTCTTTCATTGTTACAACGAACTTTTTTTGATATACGAGTTCCAGTTGCAATCATAGTTGCATCATACTCTTTTTCAAATCTTCTCATATCATCTGCATTGATTTTTGAGTTAGTTATAAAATTAACTCCCATATCTTTTACACATTCTATATCTTGATTGTATTTACCTATTGGCATTCTATATTCAGGAACACCAACTGCAACCTCACCACCAAGAACTGGAAGCTCTTCATAAACATCAACCTTAACACCCTCAGCCGCTAAATAATAAGCCGTTGTCAAACCTGCAGGACCAGCTCCAATAACTGCAACTTTTTTGTCAATAGGATTTTTCTTATTTAATGGATGAAAAAATCCAAAACCATGATCAGTTTCATAATCAGCACCAAGTCTTTTTAATTCCATGATAGAAACTGGCTCATCAAGATTTGTTCTACGACAAGCATCTTCACAAGGGTGTGGACAAACACGACCACAAACATGAGCTAAAGGCATAGTTTGACGAGTTGCTTTTAAGGAATCATCAAATCTTAAATCTCTAACACCCTCAATATAACCAGGAATATCAACATGTGCAGGACATGCATCTGTACAAGGAGCAGTTATCTTAGCGATATACCCAACCTCATCATAATAGTGTTTAGATGGTTTTTTATTCTCTATACAATCTAAAAAAGTATCCTCAAAATGGTGCATTAAATCAAGTATAGGATTTGGTACAGTTTTACCAATCTCACATTTTGAAGTAATTTGCATACTTTTTGCAATCTCTTTTAGATGATCCAAATCAGCTTTTTCACCTTCACCACGAGCAATCTTATCAAGAGAATCATATAAAATTCGTCCACCCCATCTTCCAGGCGCACATCTTCCACATGCCTCTGAGTATTCTTGATATTGTGCAGCGTATTCCATAGCTAAACGGATTACATCAACATCCTCATCAAAAAGGGACACACCATCCCAACCTATAAAGGCCTTGGAAGTGCGATGATTATCATACTGTGCTGGTAGATTATAAGCTGATTCTTCCCACTCTTCTTGAGGTTTGTCAACATTATTGATAAACTCACCTCTCCAAGTAGAAAAATAGACTTTACTCACAATGAAATCCTATTTTTTAACAACGATAGTCCAATCGACTTCGTTAAATTTTAAAGAGTTTAATAACTCACAACCAACCTCTTTTACTAAGTCTGCACTTTTTTGAATAGGGGTAAAATCACCTATCTCAAACAAAAAGATTGCAACCTCACCTGCTTTATGTTCATTTGTTAAAATCTCTTTCATACGAGGTTCAAAATCGTTTTTTAATTTTCTTAAATCGTATCTTTTCATTATCTATCAACCTCCCCAAATACTATATTTGTTGTACCAATAATTGAAACAACATCTGGAATGTAATGACCAGGTAGAAGGTCAGTTAAAATTCCTGTATGCCAAAATGATGGCGCACGAAGTTTTAGTCTGTATGGATATGGTCCACCTTGAGAATTTATATAAAAACCAAGCTCCCCTTTTGGTGATTCAGTCGCAACATAAACTTCTCCAACTGGTGGTCTCATACCTTGAGTTACAAGAACAAAGTGTTGCATCAAAGAGTAATTTTGAGTCATAATATCAAGTTTTGGAGCTGAAACATATCTTGGTGCATGAGCCATAAGCTCAGTTTGATTGTTTTTAACACACTCATCATACATATCCATACATTGATAAAGAATTTTTGCAGATTCTCTCATCTCTTGCATATAGATACGATATCTCGCGAAGTTATCACCTTTATCAGAATAAGGAACATTAAACTCAACTTCATCATAAAGTTCATAAGGCTCTTCTTTACGAATATCCCATGCAACTCCACTAGCTCGAAGCATTGGTCCTGTACAAGCCCAAGAAAGTGCCATCTCAGTTGAAACTGTTCCAACCTCTTCCATTCTCATAAGCCATATACGGTTAGTATCTAGCAAATCTTCATAATCTTTAATATTTTGAGGAAGCTTATCTAAGAAATCTTTTAGTTGAGATATAAAAGTATCTTGAATATCTAAAGGTACACCACCAATACGGATAGCAGAGTGTGTAAGCCTAGCTCCACAATACCCTTCCATAATATCCATAAGATATTCTCTCTCTCTAAATGCATAAAGAAAAACAGTCATAGCACCAATATCAAGTGCTGTTGTTGCCAACCAAAAAAGGTGACTCATAAGACGATTAATCTCCAAAATCATCATTCTGATAACTTTTGCACGACGAGGAACTTCCAAACCAACAAGTTTTTCAACTGCCAAAGCAAAACCGTAGTTATTTGCAGATGAAGCAATATAATCCATACGATCTGTTGTTGGCATAAACTCGTTATAAATCATATTTTCAGCCATCTTCTCCATACCACGATGAAGATAACCAATATCTGGATGAGCTTTTACAATCTGCTCTTGCTGAAGATGAAGCATTAAGCGAAGTTGTCCGTGAGAAGAAGGGTGTTGAGGACCAAAGTTAAGCACCATCTCATTATCTTCTCTATCAAATGTTATATTTTCAAAAAACGGCGTTAGTCTATTTTTAATTTGTGCCATATTTTATACCACCTTATCTTTGTGGATCATCAATAATAGTTGATGATTCTCTTTTAAATTCTTTAATCAAGAACACACCACCATCTTCTTGATACTCTTGTGTTACTTTTGGCTCATTACCTGTAATCTCTGTACCTTTAGGTACTTCAAAACCTAAACGAGCAAATCGCTCAGAATCATATCTGTCAACTTGAGCAGTATCACGAAGTTCAGGTCCAATTATATCTCTTGCTTCTTTTCCATAAATCTTATCTACTTCATACCATGAAGCTGCTTCGTCACCTTGAAGAGGGTAAGTTTTAAGAAGTGGATGATCATGCCAATCATAAGGCATAAGAATTCTTTTCATAAAAGGGTGACCGTTTGCTTCGATACCAAACATATCATACATCTCTCTCTCAGCCCAATCAGCACTTCTAAAAAGTGGCTCAACAGAGTTCACCGTATCACCTTTTGCTATGTTCATTTTTATACGAATTCTTTTTACTTTATTCATACTAAGCATCTGATAAAAAACTTCAAAAGAATTTTTTTCTGCTAAAAAATCAATAGCACTCATCTCTGAAAGTTGAGTATATTCAAGCTCATCTCTTAAAAGTTCCAACACAGCATAGTTATCTTGAGGTTTGATAAAAACTACCATTTGACCAACTTGAATATAAGCATCAAGAACTTCAAACTTAGCCTTTATAGCTTCTAAATCTGCTGCAAACACTTCATCACTTTCCACTGCTTCTTTTGCTACATGTGGAACTTTATGAAATCTATCTGTATAGTAAGGCTTTTTCTGAACATTGTCTTTAGGTTTATAAGCTCTCATTACATCAACCTTTTTGGTTTTTGTGCATTACCAGCTTTGTTTGCACGAATCTTTTTTTGTAATAACATAATTCCATACTGAAATGACTCTGGACGAGGCGCACAACCTGGTACATACAAATCAACAGGTATAATTCTATCAACACCTTGAACAGTTGCATAAGTATTAAACATACCACCAGTATTTGCACAACTTCCCATAGATATAACCCATCTAGGTTCTGCCATCTGATCATAAAGTCTTTTTATAAACTCTGCATGTTTTTTTGTTAGCGTCCCCGCAACTATCATCAAGTCTGATTGCCTCGGAGATGCTCTAAAAATAGTACCAAATCTATCAAAGTCATATCTTGATGCACCAGCTGCCATCATCTCAATACCACAACAAGCAAGACCATAAGTCATAGCCCATAATGAGTTTGAACGACCCCAGTTTGCAAGTTTGTCTATACTTGTCAATGCAACTGGTAAACCACCACTTTTTGCATAATCTATCTTATGTTGTGCCATTCGAGCGCTCCTTTTTTCCATGCATATACGAAACCGATTGCTAACAATCCTATGAACATTAACATCTCAGCGAAACCAAACCAACCAAGCACTTTAAAATCTACTGCCCAAGGAAACATAAAAATAATCTCTACATCAAACAATAAAAAAAGTAATGCAAACAAATAAAACTGTGGAGAGATTCTATTTGGTTGCTTTGTAACCTCTGGTCCACACTCATAAACTGAAAGTTTAATCTTATCAGTATCTTTTTTTGCCAATGCATGACTTGCCCAGCGAGCAGCAACAGTTGTCGCAGTAAACGCCCCAAATGTTACAACAAAAAGTACAAATACCCCAAAATACGGATTTACAGTACTGATATGTTCCATATAACCTACCTTTAAATTCAAAAGAAATACTTATAATAAATATAACTTTTTAATATTTTGTTTTCAAGTAGTAAAAACCACTAGAAAAAACAGTTAATGCACTATATCAAAAAGAGTATTAAAAAAAAGAAAGAAGATGAAAAAGTAGTACCAAATGTCACAAATCGCAACAGTATTGCCATTTCTTTAACTTAAAAAGCCCATAGATTTTTCACTATCAAAATTAGCATCTTTTTCTCTTTTGATCTCTTGTATAAAATCTTCTAAAGCAAAAATAGGATTTTCTCTAACTGCAACTTTATATGCTGTATTTTTTATGATAAGATTTATCTGTCCACCTGTAAGTGGATATTTTGAAAGTAAATTCAAATCAAAATCATCTTTATATGGTGCTTGAGCTGGTAACATAAGTTCCCATAATCTAACTCTTTGAGCTTCATCTGGCTTTTTAAATTCTATCTTATAATTAAATCTTCTTGAGAATGCTTTGTCTATATTTTCAAGAAGATTTGTTGTTGCTATGAGCATACCCCTAAAGTTTTCAATCTGTTCTAAAAATATGTTTTGCATCTGATTGTGCATCTGGTCTGCACCTGAAGTTATCCCACTTGAACGGGAACTTAAAAACTGGTCAGCTTCATTTAGCAATAAAATTGGCTCTGTTTTTGTTTTTTGACTAAGTTCATAAAAGGTGTCAAAAATTTTACGAACATTTTTTTCACTCTCACCAACATACATAGAAAGAATTTTAGAACAATCAAATGACAAAACTTGCCTTTTTAGGGATTTTGCAAGAGAATTAGCTGTCATTGTTTTACCGGTTCCAGCAGGTCCATAAAAAATAATCCTTGCATCTATCCCAGCTTTTTTATCTTTTATACCCCACTCAACAAGTCTATTTACAACCTCTTTATCGACCTGTCTCATCAAATTTTCTAAAGTCTCTTGTGTTTTTTTATTTAACACAACATCATCTAGCGTTGTTTGGCTCTCAACAAGTTCGAAAATATCTTGTGTTTCCATCAAGGCATTAAGTTTTAAACGACGAACTTTTTTATTTTTTTGTGGATGGATAATACTTTGAAGTACATCATCTACTATATAAAAAGCTCTTGATATACCACCAAAAGGATTGAGCATCTCTTCATAGTCAATAATCCCTTCATTAAGAAGATTTGAACCATCTTCTAAAAGTGAACGGTTCTTAATCCTCTCATACTCATCTAAAGATATTAAGTCTATAAGAGCATTCATCTCTCTTAGTGAAGCATCTGTAGCACTGTACTCTTCACGAAGTAAAGCTATAAAAATAACCTGCTCAAGAGTTGTCATCTTTTTTTGTTTAAAAAATTTATCCAATACCAGATTTTCTGAGGTTTGTTTAACTCTCTCTTGTATCCTTTTTTCAAGAAGTTGAAGTTTATTTTGAACTCTGTCAATACCCAAAGAGTGTTCATGTACATTTTGACGGATAGTACTCATTTTTTGATAAAGTTCTATTCTATAAAACTGATCTTGTAAATATTCTAAGTGATCTGCATATGGTTTTATATCTGGCAAATCAACATCTACTGCACCATCTTGAAGAAGTTTTAAAAGCGAAGGAGAAAGTCCAACAGCTGTATTTAAAAGTTCCAATGATGTCACCTCTGAGATTTTTATAGGTGTAAAACTTTGTTGATGTAACCACCCAAGTTCTAAAAGTATTTTTATCTCATTTAGATGATTTAAATACTCATAATTATCACTGCTGTAAAGCTCTTGCAATAACTCAAGCACAAGAATATCATCCTGCCCTTTTACAAACTTCTTTGCTAAATGCTGAAGTATTAAAGCCTCTCTATTATTACATTTTAAATGCTCAAATATATTCGATTTTTCAATATCTTCTGTCTCTAAAAAATTCACTAATGTTTTCGTAATAATTCCTTAAAATTTATAACCTATACCCGTAGAAATCATAAGCACATTTCCACCTTTAAATGTTCCGTCTAATGAGCTATTTTTAACATCTCTACTCTCTCTCATCGAATACAGTGCCGATAATCCCACATCTATCTTTTCATTTACCTCATAACGACCACCCATAGATACCGCGATAGAATTAGAATCAGGCAGCTCATAACCTATTGTTTTTTGAGGAACTGGTGTTTCATCATAAACTAAACCACCCATAATAGTTATATTATCTAATTTTTGAGTAATACCTAAAAGGTGTTGCTTTTACAATACCTTTGGAATAAAGCATTCTAAAACCAAATGCAAAAGCAACTTTATCATTAATTGGGATTGCAACACTTGGATTCACTTCCACAACTTCAAGGGTAAACTCTTCAGCACTACTTCTAGCAGGTTGGTCATCCCATCTTTTTGATAAACCACCAGGAGTTACAACACTAAGACCTATACGCGTTTTTCCAGCTTTACCTGAAACATAATGAAGTGTTGGTATGACAAAAGACTCACTTTTAGAATCTATATCTATTGCATGATTAGCACTTTTATAATTGATTTTCTCTAGTCCAATATAAGTTAAATCTACTTCCATAACAGACTCATCTTCCATAAAAACCATATTTGCAGGGTTGTAATATGCCGCATCTGCACTGTGATTATGAGCAATATTAGCTGAGCTTAAAGCTACACTATTTAACGAAGTTTCTGGGATTTTATACCCACCTGCCACAAGTACACAAGCAGTAGTCAATGACAATAAAACTATTTTTTTCATAAATAATTTCCTATTATAGAAATTTTATCATAGCAATAGTACAAGATTTAAGCTTAATTTTCAAAAGAATATAAAAGTTCTATCTCATCTTTCCAAATAGTATTATCTATGGTCTCAAGTATAAGAGGGATGTCATCCATTCTCTCATCATTCATAATAAACCTAAAAGCATCAAGACCAATTTCACCTTGACCAAGGGAGTGATGTCTGTCTTTTTTACTCCCCAAAGGTGCTTTAGAATCATTTATGTGCATCCCCATAAGATATTTAAATCCTACAATTTTTTCAAACTCTTTCCAACTCTTATCGTATGCTTCACGAGTCCTTATATCATAACCAGCTACAAACATATGACAAGTATCTATACATATACCAATACGGCTTTTATCTTCAACTTTGTCTATAATCTGAGCTAATTGCTCAAACTTATACCCGAGATTACTCCCCTGTCCTGCAGTATTTTCTATAACAGCACTTACATTTTTTGTTCTATCAAGCGCTATATTTATAGATTCTGAAATTTTATCAAGACACTCATCTTCACTTATCTCTTTTAAATGACTTCCTGGATGAAAATTTAATTTCTCAAGTCCAAGTTGATCACATCTCTCAAGCTCATCAATAAAAGCCATTCTGCTTTTTATAAGTTTTTGCTCATCAGGATGACCAAGATTTATAAGATAACTATCATGTGGAAGTACATGTTTTGGTAAAATTCCACTCTCATCAAGTGCAGTTTTAAATTTATCTATAGTTTTTGTATCTAATGGTTTTGCTTCCCATCTTTTTTGATTTTTTGTAAAAAGAGCAAATGCCCTTGCACCTATATTTACGGCATTAGCCACTGCATTAAAAACACCACCACTTGCTGAACAATGCGCACCTACAAACTTATTACTCATCCATATCCTTAAATTTTAATATGATTTTATTTTTTTTATCTTTAAAATATATGGCATGTGGATTTACTTTATAAACAATCCCTACATCCCTGTTTTTTATATGTTGTTCAAAACCATCAATAGTTTTTATAAGGTTTTTACCATCATAAATTTTATGCCCCAAAATAATATTTTGAAGTATATCATCAGGGTATGCAGAACTTAGGTAATCTCCATTAAAACTTCTCTTACTCATGCACCCTTCAGTTGTACAAACAAGATGATTTATAGTTATCTTTTGCACAACCTTACCAGCTACAAAAAGCTCTAGTTCTATACTTTTATCACTATTTCTAACATAACCAATATCTGCAAACTTTAGTTTTGGTGACTTTATAATAATGATTTTTGTTTGAGTTGTCTTATAATTTTTAATACTACAACCACTAAAAATCAATACAAAAAATAAAAAAATAAATCTCATCTATTTTTGTATAAATTTCCCACACTTTTTAACTTCAGTACCACTAAACTCTTTTATTTCACGAGCCGTACCATTTTTTGCTATAACTTGTCTTTTACACTCATCTTTTGCTATACATTTTTCATTTTTACATCCAATATCTTCAGGAACCTGTGCCATTTTTATTTTCTCCATAATTTAATTTTCGCAATTATATCTCTTATTTGCAAATACAAGTACCTATTCTTGAAATAAGAAAATGAATATGCTACAATTTCCACATGCCAAAGCTTTTAAACCAATTTCGCTCTTTTTATTTTAGAAATTATCCAGATGACATGGAAACTCTTATAAACTATTTTGCTGTTTTTGGTGGTCTTGGTTGGGATATTGACACTTCAAAATCCATAACCTTTATCATAGAAGAACTTATACTTCAAAACTTTGATATTTTAAATGAAAAGATGGAGGAATTAACACTCTCACAACCAGCCAACAAAAGACTTTTAAGAGCATTAGCCATTGGAGACAGACGAATATTTTCGGCTTTTAATCGTGCAGGATTAAACAATGCCAATGGTGGTTCTGCTCTAAACTACTTAGAACAAAAAGGGTTGGTTACTATAGAATATTCAAGAGAAGAACCAGCTAAAAGCCTAAATGCAAAAGGGAAGTTAAAAAGGGAAATTGCAAGACACAGAATCTCACATAAAGTACTTTTTACACAGCCATTTGTAAGGTTTTGGTTTTATTTTATAGCACCACACAAAAAAGATATTATAAAAAATAATTATGATAACTTTTTTAAAGATTTTGCAATTAGACAAAACAGTTATACAAGTCTAATTTTTGAAGAACTCTCAGAGATATTACTAAACTACTATATAAGAGATACTCAAATATTAAGTTCTGGAAGCTACTGGGATGCAAATGTAGAGATAGACATCTTAACAATTACAAAAAATGAAAAAATTTATATCGCTGAGTGTAAATGGAAAAATCATAAAGTAAACAAAAAAGAGCTGACAAAACTACTTGAAAAATGTGAAAAACTAAATATCACACCTACTCAAGTTGTACTTTTTTCAAAAAGGGGTTTTTCAAAAGAGTTGATTAGCAAACAGGGAAAAGATCTGGCACTTTATAGCTCTAATGACTTTAAAGAGTTGCTAAAAAACAACAAAAAAGATGAACTCATAGAAAATTTTGTTTTTAGGTTAAACTAACTAACCACACGCAAAGCTGTATAAGCTTCTTGAAGAAGTTGGAATTTTTGTGTGTAATGGTCTAACATATTTGGATTTTCATGAAATACTTTATCTGGATGATAAACCTTGGTAAGTTTTTTATAACTCTTTTTAAGAACATCCTGACTTGCCCCAATAGGACACTCTAAAATAGTATAAAACTGAACTTGTTCATCTTTTTGAGTATCTCCACAAAGATTTCCAAAACTAAAAGAGGCAAAATCTGAATAAAGTTTACTCATAAAATGATTATCATAAGTATATTGAATTTGGTAGTGAAGGATATGTCGCTTGTTTAAAGCTCTTTCTAGTCTAGCTTTTGCTTTATAATCACTAACATCTATAACTAAAGATATATCTGTACCCCTCTCAACATACACTTCAAGCTGGGAACGAAGATAGTTAGTAACCCAAGCGTTTGGATACTCAAGGGAGATTAAAACTGTATCTTTATCGTAAGCATATAGATTAACTTTGACTGTTTCAGGTTCCAAAAGTTTTTTCAATTCTACCTTTATAGGTTGAGTTTTATATCTCAACATTGAACGAAGAAAAAATTCATGTGAAAACTCATTTTGTGCAGCATAATACTCACTGAGTTTTGAGAGAAACTCCTCTCTTACCTCATTTAAAGCCTCATTCTTAAAAACTAAAACAGCTTTAGGTAAAAAAAGCATACCCCTAGTGTGTTTGTTTAAAAACTCTTTCATCCAAGAACAATTAAGTGTATCAAAACCAGTCGTGATAAGTATGAGATTATCACGAAGTACAATATTCATAGCCTACCTTTTAGCGATAGTTTTTTAATATGTAAGCAATTTTAGTTCCAACTAGCACAAAGAGTAGTATATTTATCTGGTTTTCTATCTCTTAAAAGTCCCCAATACTCCCTTTGTCTTGCATTTTCTTCCAAATCAAACTCCCCATAGATTATCTCCTCTTTATCTCTTGAAGCCTCTGCTATCTTCTTACCTGTATAATCTGTAATAAATGATGAACCATAAAAAGTAATTTCACAACTCTTACCAACTTCAAGTCCTACTCTGTTTGCCACAACAACAGGCACTGTATTTGTCGCAGCATGTCCCATTTGAACCCTTTGCCAATGCTCCTTTGAATCTATATCTACTTCTGGTTCGCTCCCTATTGCTGTTGGATAAAAAATAATTTCTGCACCCATAAGTGTTAAAACTCTTGCAGTCTCACAAAACCACTGATCCCAACAGATACCTACACCTATCTTCCCACATGCCGTATCATAAACTTTAAAACCACTATCCCCAGTTTTAAAATAAAATTTTTCCTCATATCCCGCTCCATCTGGTATGTGAGTTTTTCTATAATTATCCATCACTCTACCATCAGAATCTATCACAACCAAAGAGTTAAAATAATCATCTCCACTCCTCTCAAAATAACTCACCAACAATACCACTCCTAATTCTTTTGCTAATACTATAAACTCTTTTACAAGTGGATTATTATTTAACTCTTTTGCCCAAGAAAAATATTTTTTATCCATATCTTTACAAAAATACAACCCCTCAAACAACTCAGGTAAAAGTATGATATTAGCTCCTTTAGCAGAAGCCTCTTTCACTAATAATTTTGCTTTTGTAACATTAGCTTTTCTATCTTCTTCCATACTCATCTGAATAGCGCTGACTTTAACCATATATAACACCTCAGTTTTAATTTTAAAATTATATCATTTAAGCTACAATTTCAAGCTACAACTATCTCAGGAATGAATATGAAGTTATTAAATACTGGTACAACAGTAGTAATTATATTAGGCTTATTTACAACAGCAAATGCAACACTAAAAAATGACAAAATCACACTAAAAGACAATATGATAGTAAAGTACAACAAACTACCCTCCCAAGTAGATAATATATCTGACGCATTTTTAAATGGGATGTTTTATGGACGACTCAGAATAAATACTTTTTACGGGGATTGGCAAAATGAGAAAAAAAATACAACCGTTAAAGATAATAGAGCTATGGGAGTTGGTGGTAGTTTTATATATAAAACCGCACCATTTCATAACATAAGTGCAACAGTAGGACTTTACACTTCTCAAAATCCATCATTTTTTCGTGAAGATGTAAATGACATAAAATACTTAAAATCTGGTAAAGATACTCTAAGCCGATATGATACAAGCAATACTAGAAACTTTGGTATGACTGTTTTAGCACAAAGCTATCTTCAATATAATATAGCCAAAAGTTCCATCAGTGGTGGTCGTTTGCTATTTGAGAGTGTTTTTACCAAAAGTAACGATAGTAAAATGATACCAAACAGTTTTGATGGTATCACCTTTGTATCTAAAGATATTGATAAAACAACCATAAAACTGGCTTACTTAGCAAAACAAAAACTTCGAGACCATACAACCTCCCATGATGTTTTAGCTTTTAACCCAAACAATAAATGGGCAGAAAATGATGATTCTTCAGTCAACAAAAATTTAACCATAGCTAGAATTGGGGACAATAATCAACTCGACATAGTAGCTATATCTAATAAATCTATAAAAAATCTCAAAGTGGATGCAAGTTATGCCATAGTTCCTGATGTTATATCAGAGATGACACTTGAAGCTGGTTATGCAATACCTCTAGGAGATACCTTCAAACTAATTCCATCACTTAGATATATGCAACAGTTCGATAACCTAAATGCAAACTATAGTGTTGCGAATTTAAGCGCTTCTAGTACTGTTGGTTACAAAAATCCGAACTCACTAGATAGTAATCTTTTAGCCACAAGACTAGACTTAAAAACAAAAGCACTGCTAATTAGACTTGCCTACTCACAGGTAGCAGATAAAGCTGATATTATAGCACCATGGAGAGGTTTACCAACTGGTGGATATACTCGTGTAATGGGTCAAGGTAATTGGAGAGCAAACACAAAAACATATCTAGCAAAAATTAGTTATGACTTTAGTAAGGCTAATATCATCAAAGGTTTTAGTGCAATGGCAGAGTATGCAATACAAGATTTTGACAACAAAAAAGATGAAGTTCAAGCAGATAGCAATGTATTGCATATAGATTTGAGACAAAATATAGGTAAAAATCTACAAGCAAAAATAAGACTTGGATTTTGTGATGGAGATGACTCCATATTAAAATCTAATGGTACTTATAAAAGTGACATCTCTTATAATGAATACCGTTTCGAACTAAACTACTTCTTTTAAATAAGTATCTCTTTTAAAACCTCTTCAACTCTACTAACACCAATGATTTCTAAAGAGTCTTTAACCTCTTTTGGAATATCTTCTAAATCTCTCTCATAATTTTTTACAGGGATTAAAACTTTGGACATACCAGCTTTATGAGCAGCTATCAGTTTTTCTTTTAATCCACCAATAGGTAAAACATCACCACTAAGTGAAATCTCTCCAGTCATAGCAATTTCTGAACGAATTTTTTTAGAACTCAGGATTGAAGATATAACACTGACCATAGCAATACCTGCACTAGGTCCATCTTTGGGAGTTGCTCCATCTGGAACATGTATGTGTAGATCGTATCGTTTATATACCTCACTCACATCAACTTTTATTTTTTCTTCTTTCTCTTTTGTACTAAGTGGAATATTATCGGAAGTGATTTTTAATTTATTGGTATCTATAAGAGTTTTTACGACACTCATTGCTATCTTAGCACTCTCTTTCATCACATCGCCAAGACTACCAGTAAGTTGCATAGTACCTTTGCCTTTTATACGGATAGATTCTATTTTTAAAACATCTCCACCAACTGCTGTCCAAGCCAAACCATTAACTACGCCTATAACTGGCTTTTTATCTGTTTTTTCTATCTCAAAAACTGTTTTTTCAAAATAATCTTTTAGATTTTTTAAACTTAAAGAGACTTTATTTACCTCTGGATGCTCAAGTATTTCACGAGCCACTTTTCTACTCATATCAGCTAATCTTCTGCGAAGATTTCTAACACCTGCTTCACGAGTGTAACTATGAATTAACTCTTTAAGTGCTGGTTTTGAGATACTAACTTCTGATTTTTTTAACCCATGTTTTTTTAACTCTTGAGGAATTAAATATCGCAAGGCTATCTCAAACTTCTCTTGAGGAGTATATGAAGTTATAGTAATAAACTCCATCCTATCACGAAGAGGTGCAGGGATACGACCAACATCATTTGCCGTTGCTATAAAAATAACATCACTTAAATCAATATTGAAGTTTAAGTAATAATCCCTAAAAGATAAATTTTGTTCAGGATCTAATATCTCCAAAAGTGCTGCTGTTGGATCTCCCCTTTGTGAACGAGAAATTTTGTCTATCTCATCTAAAACTATGACAGGATTCATCTTTTTAGCATCTATAAGCCCTTGAGTTATACGACCTGGCATCGCTCCAACATAAGTTCTTCTATGTCCTCTGAGTTCATTTACATCTTCAAGTCCACCAAGAGCTATACGAACCAGAGGTCTTTTTAATGCTGTTGCTATGGAATTTGCCAAAGATGTTTTACCGACACCTGGAGGTCCACTAAAACAAAGTATCGCCCCTGCACTGTTTTCATGCCCAATCCCTCTTAATTCCAAAAGTTCCTTAACAGCAAAATATTCAACTATACGCTCTTTTGGTTTTTTTAAAGAGAAATGGTCTTCGTTTAATTGACTCTCAACATCTGAAATTTTTAATGCCTTTTTCGCATTATCCCCAAAAGGTATCTCTAAAACCCAATCCAAATATGTTTGAGTCATAGAAGCATCTGAAGAATCTGGGTGCATACGGGAAAATCTTTCTATCTGTTTATGTATCTCTTTGTAAGCATCCTCTCCCATACCGTCTTTTTTAGCTTCAAGCTTTTTTTTGTACTCCTCTATCTCCTCTTCTCTAGCTGTATCTGCACCTAACTCTTTTTGAATCTCTTTAAGTTGTTCTTTTAAAAAATACTCTTTATTTACCTGTTCTATATGTGTATGCACTTTAGAACGAATCTCTTTTTGAAGCTTATTTGCTTCTATCTCTTCTATAAGATAGTCCAAAAGGTTTGAAAATCTTTTTTGTGTATCAGTTTCAACAAAAATCTTATAAGCTTGTTCTTTTTTAAGTTTCACAGTTGAGCATATTAAATCAATTATACGATTATAATCATGATTTTCCTCAATCGTCCTAAGCAAATCTGGTGGAAAATAGTTACTTACACCTGAGAGTATTTTTACTTTTTCACGAACCACTTCTAAAACTGCATCTATAACAGGTGAGTCTTCATTGGTTGATTTAAGTATCTCAACATGTGCTATCAAAGGTATGGTCTGAACTTCAAAAACAGTTTTTGCACGAGCCAAACCTTGAAAAAGAATCTTCACTCTACCATCAGGAAGAGCAACTTTTCTCATAATCGAACCAACAACACCTGCATCATAAAGAGCATCATAAGTTCTTTCTCCCTCTCGTGAAAGTTTGGTTGAACAAACAATCACTAAAGAATCTTCCTCTATAGCCCTTGTAGCTGCCTCGATATTTTTCTCATCACCTAAAAAAATTGGAGCAATCATAAACGGGTATAAAAAAAGTTCATCTTCTGCTATAACTGGTAAATCTATCGGGAACTCTGCATAATTACTTAGTTTCATATATCTTTATCCTTCTATCTGTTTAATATTTCTTTTTTTAGAGTTTCAAACTCTTCTTGAGTTATAACTCCACTGTCTCTCAACTCTTGAGCTTGTAAAAGTTCATGTTTTTGAGATTTAGTCATAGTATCAATTTTATTTTCTTTAATAACCTTTTTGAGAGGTAATGCTGTATCATCTTGCACTGAGTTTCTTGAAACCACACTTTGTGTATCTGGAATCATAAATGCATACCAACTAGATGTACCATCACCCTCAAACCAAGCACGATACCAAGGGCTATTTGCTCTATCTATCTCACTCCAGTTTATCCAAGGTTCTGGTTTTATAGTTCTGTAATATGCTGCACTTTTTGGTTTGTCAAGTCTATCATAAAGAGATGCGATTGTCTCATTTAAAACAGATTGAGCAAGGTATAAACGGGTAAGCATAGTATCTACAACATCATAATACATAGAGTTTGGGTATAACTTTTTAAACTTCTCTGCAGCAGATATAGTTTCTTGTATTAAAGCCTGATCGCGTCTAGGATTTGGCAATGCCATATACTTAGCTTTTATCTTTAAAAATTCTGCTTCCTCTTTTTCATTGACTGTTGCATATCTTTTTATATACTCATTTAAAAAATGCTCACTTAACAAGTACTCTTCATAATGCATATGAGCTATAGCTAAAATCATGGTAGCTTCAGGTAAAAGTGCTGAACCAATATGCTCCCCCTGAAGAGAAGAATAATAATTATCTGCTTTTTCCAAATTTCCATTAGAGACGGACTCAACTATTTTCCCATACCAATATAAAGCTGGTTTATTATACTCATCCATCTCTTTTGAACAACCACTAAAAAGCACAAAAACAATCAATATAACTACCGTGAAACTAAATTTAATTTTCATATAAAATTTTCCTATTAATAAATAAGTTGTTATTTTATCTAAAAGATATATAACACTCATTAAACTAGGTATATTTTATGCTTATTAGTGCTATAATCCGTAAATTTTAACAAAGGTTTTTTATGAAATTTGATGTAAGCATGCCCCTTTTGGGATTTGAGAATATAAAAGAAGTAGAGTTACAAAAGATTGATGATATTTTTATGAGAGTAGAAGCACTCGATGCTAAACATATCTCTTTTACACTGATAGACCCTTTTGTTCTGAGAGAATATGACTTTGAAGTACCAAAGAAAACACAAAAATTACTTGAAATAGATGAAAAATCAAATATTATTATATTAAATATTGTTCTAATCCAAACACCTATAGAAGATTCTGTAGTAAATTTCATAGGACCACTAATTTTTAATACTGATAACCATAAAATGGCACAAATAATTTTAAACGAATCTACAACATACGGTGTTGCTGAGAAAATTTCTAATTTTCTAAAAAAGTAGTTTTTAAATTAAAGTAGTATTTTACTAGAAACAGCCATAACGGCACTTTCTGAACGAAGTACCATCTTGGTGTCGAGGGAAAAAACATCTTTTTGTTTTAAAAACTCCCTCTCATCTTGGGAAAATCCACCCTCGCACCCTATCAATACAGTGTCTATATCACTATAATCATCTAAAGATTTATCACAAAAATCAAATATTTTCGTCTGTGGAAATTCAGTTATAAACTCTTTTACATTTTTAAAACTATCAAATTTCATAAAACTACTTCTACCACTTTGTTGCATAGAAGTTTGCAAAATCCTTTCAAACCTCTTAAAATCAAGTCTGAAATTTCTTTGACTTCTATCACATGAAATAAAAGAGATTTTATCCACTCCTATTTCACAAAGTGATGGTAAAACTTTTTCTATAGACTTACTGTCTATGATACACCATCCAAGATGCAAAGTTTTTTTTGGTTTTACCTCGTGAAGGCTTACTTCAAGAAGTTCTAAAACCAGTGAACGATTTTCGATAGAAGTTATTTTGTATTTATAAAGTTTAGCAGTATCACTAAACGAGCGAAAATTTATCTCATCACCAACGCTATGACGACGAACTTTTATAAGGTATTTAAAACCATCACCCCTGATGCTAAAACTATCTTTACCTGCACTCTCATCAAACATAAAAACCATAACTTATGCGATACTCCACATCCAAACAGATATAAAAACAACAAGCCCAACTTCACCATATAAAATCTTTAAACCATAAAATTTATAAATTTTTAGAGCATTTTCTATCTTAGAATTTAAATATTTCAAAGTTTTTGAGCGTTTTACTTCTAATATGATTAAAATCAAACTTATGATAATCATCACAATATTTTCTATAGTAAAATCAAGATGTTTCGCCGCCATCATAATAGTCCCACTAAAGAGTGCTATACCAATGGCTGTAGAGCTTAAAGGCATCAAAAATATACTCATTAATCTTCTATATTTTTGCAAGTTTTTTGCACCATTTAACAAAAATATATTTAACAAAATCACACATAAAAGTATGATTGCACCCCAACTGTGGATTGATAAACCCATATTATACATTTCATTCATGGCGAAATTATATTATAATAAACTTATTTTTTAAATATGGGGCGAAAAATGGCAGTAAAAGTTGAAGAAGCATTAGATATTATATACAAGTTAACAAAAACAACAACACCTATCTTGTTACCAATCGAAAAAGTTTTGGGGTATGTATTGGCTGAAGATATTGTAGCCACCTACAATCTACCACCATACGATAATTCAGCAATGGATGGGTATGCTGTAAAACTAGAAGATAGTGGTAAATGCGTAAAAGTAAAACATACTATATTTGCTGGTGATAATTCCCATGAAGTTTTGGCATGTGGATATGGTATAAAAATTATGACAGGTGCTAGAATTCCAGAGGGTTGTGAGTGTATAGTTCCAGTAGAAGACACTCAAGAGTGTGAAGATGGAGTTGTATTACCACAAAAACTCAAGTTAAAAAATCATATAAGAGATTGTGGTGAAGATATAAAAAGTGGTGAGCAACTTTTAACAAAAGGTCAAAGACTACATGCTCATCACATCACAATCTTAGCTTCTCAAGGCATTTCACATATAAAAGTGCATAAAAAACCACGAGTTGCACTATTTGGCTCAGGAAGTGAGCTTAAAATGCATTTTGAAAATGTAACAGAATATCAACTATACAACACGAACACACCAACATTTATGGCAAGATGTGAAGAGCTTGGTTGTGAAGTTGAGTTTATAGGTACGGCACAAGATAGTTTAGAATCACTAAAAGAACATATACAAAATGCTTTAGGAGCAGATTTAATTGTAACAAGTGGTGGTGTTAGTGTTGGGGATGCTGACTATACAAAAGAAGCTTTTAAATCTTTTGGAGATGAAATATTTTTTGATAAAATCGAAATAAAGCCTGGTAAACCGACAACTTTTGGTCGCATAGGCGATACTCTGGTTTTAAACCTACCAGGAAATCCACTAGCTGCAGCACTTAACTTTGAGCTTTTTGGCAGAAGTATTATACTTGGTCTTAGTGGAGAGGATACAAAATATATAAATAGTATCAGTGCTAAGATGAAAGAGGATTATAAACTAAAAGCTGGTAGAAGAACACTTGTTCCAGGTTGGTTTGATGGAAAGTATTTCATGGCATGTGAGAAATTTGCACCAGGCATGGTAAACCCTTTGTCAATCTCAAACTCCTTTATAATGGTAGATGAAAGTGTAGGATTCTTGGCATGTGGAAATGAAGTAAAAGTTATACCAACCAGATTTGATTTTAATTCTCATAAGCAAGTAAACTTAATAACTAAAGATATTTGTTGATTTTAATCATACTTTAAGCTTATTCGATAGATAATGTAGCACTAATAACTGTAAATTTGGTTAGATAGAGTTATCTAACAGTTATTACAAAATACAATGTTAAGGAGTATGTCATGAATTTTTCTAAAATAATTTTAATGACTGTCTGGGCATTATGGTTAACTACCTTTGCTCTTGGAGATGATGTAATACCAGATGAGTGTGGATACTTTACAAGTGCTGTATCCACAAGAACTGAGTGTACTTCAACTAGTGGTGGTTCTATAGAATTCACAGGTGAAGCAAATATCTATGATAATCCCTCTACAACACTTTATACATGTGAAGTGATAACACCTCAATGGGTATTAGATAACACACAGACATGTGAAAGTGGAGATTGTGAGCAAGAACCTGGAAATACAAAATCATTATCCATAGATTATACTAATACCCCATCTTCAGCTTCAACATCTGCAACTCCAAGTTCAAGTTCCACAGATGAAACGATAGATGGCGATAAAACACTTAATGATTATGAATATAATGATATTAATTTTAATAATGCTGGAAAGGGAAAAACTTTAACTTTTGAACAATCTAATAGTATGCGGAGTTCAGCAAAAACACTTAAAGTAAATACTATTACAAGTGCTTGGCAGATTTTATTTAAAAATAATGTTGATATAAAGATAGGAAGCATCACTGGTGCTACATATGGTTCACCAATAAATATTAAAACTAATAGTGGTACTAATATTAATAAAATTTCTGTTGACTCTATGAGATATAAAGAAAATACTACTATTAATTTAGAAGCAAAAGACAGCATAGATATAAAAACATTTGAAGTAGGACGAAGTGATTCCAATGTCACTTTAAAAGCTAAAGAGGTTACTTTAGATACTTTAACTGTTAGCAATAGTGGCAGTGGAGAAGCTGAAATTACAATTATTGCAG
>JAMOQK010000045.1 GCA_027064045.1 Sulfurimonas sp.
ATGCCTCATCAGGTGTCAAATAATCCAGTGCTGAATGCAATCTCTCTTTATTGTAAGTATTGATATATTCATCAATACCTTTTCTAGCCTCCTTAATATTTATGTAAGATGATGGATAGACATCATCGCAAGTGGCTCTTTAGAATAAGAATTTCAAAATTGTTGTTTCTTTTTCTTGGAGTAGTATATTAAATTGAAAAAAGATAAGATAAAATAATCCCTATGCTTTTTTTAATGAATCTTCAAAAATTTCAATAATAATTTTCAAACTTCCTGCTAATCTGTATAACCATTCATAGTTTACTTTTATATAGTTGATTTTTTTTAATTTAATAGCTTCTGGTGTATTTTCTCTCATAGTAGTAATAGCAGCTAAATCAAAATCCAAATGACTTAAATAAGATATAAAATATGAGCTATAAGTTTCAATAAAAATTGGTCTATTATATTTATCTCTAACTTCATTAATTTTATCTAGCAAATCATTTATTTCTTTATTTTTAATATTATTTTCTACTTTAGTATCTTCTATCTTTTTAATTTTACCTATAAAATCTTCTACTAAATAAAATGTTTTTTCTGCTTTTTTTCTTAAACTTTTAGCAACTCTAAGTAATTCAGTACACTTAGTTACATAATTAGTTGTATTTCTCTTAATGTTATCATCCAATGGATACTCTAAATTAAGTTTTGATTTAATTTCTGATTTATTTAAAATATTCTCACAATATTTCTTAAATGCTATTTCTACGGTTCCATCTATCCTAGCACCACCTTCTGTAGCATTATAAATATTTATATTCATATCTTTTTTTACTTCAGATATTTGCAAAATAAAAGCATTTCTAAAAGCGTTCCACCACCTCATAGTAGTTACTTTACCTTTCCCTCCATAAGCTTCTATATAACCCTCAGATTTATCATCTTTAATTTCATCTTCTCCATAAACATGACCTTTTGAATGTGAACTTCCATCTCTAGCATAAGATAAATCTTGACCAATAAATACAATATTTTCAAACTTTGCTTTGATCGCAAAATCTAGTAAATAATTAGCAGAACTAAGACCTCCACCAAGGTATCCCCATTCTTTTAACTCATCTATCATATTGTGTCTATCAGCTCTTAAATAAGGACATAAAATACCAGATTTAGTATCAATAGCATTAAAAGTATCTTCGTGGCATATTGTTGCAATTGCAAATACTACATCTTTATGAAATTCTCTAGGTGTGTCTTTATAAAATTTTGAGGTTTCACTAACCCTTTCCATAGAAAGAACTATATCTGGTTTGATTCCAGCTTTAGCCAATATAGGAAAACTAGCATCTACACTAAGTATAGTAAAGTAATCTTGATACTTTTTCAATAATGGAAGTTGCTTTTGTAAAGAAGGACCGGTGGATACAATTACTGCATCTTTTCTGTCATTTACGCTGTCAAAAACTTTTTTAAGTGAAGGATATCTAAACATTTGTAACATATTTTTACTAGAATGCCTAAATCCTATAAGAAAATCTTCAAAAGAATTTCCTTTAGCTTGCAATCCATGTTTAAATAACAGTATGATGATACTATTTAATTTTTTGATTTCTTCAGGATATTTATCATAATAACTTGAATAAATATCTAGGTTATACTTTTTTAGGTAAAGAATTGATTCTTTTGTAATTATACTTTTAACATGAGATAAATTTACATCAGATGATTGTGTAATGACTAATCTTTTTTGAAGAATATCTGCAGAAAAATCTATAAGATTTAAAACTATATATATAAGTTCTATTTCTGGTTCAAAGATGTATATATGTTTATGATTTAAATTTTTTAATAATTCTTTATAAAAAACACCAGAACCAATACCAAAAAAATATAAAGCATAATAATTATCAAACTCCTCAAACTCTTTAAGTTTGTTGTTTATATCATCCATAGAATTATCTATAGCAGTAGCGTCTCTGTTATCAACTATTCTTAAATCACTTAAATGTTCCATATCGGTTACAAAAACTTCGTATTTTTCATTTGTTGTTATACTTTTTAGCTTATCTGCCAAAGCTTTATCAACAGACGAAAAGGCAATTAGATTGTTTTCATAGATGCTCAATGGAAAACCTTTTTTCATTTATGTAGCAACATTCATGCCAACAAAACACAATTATTTTTTATAAGACAAGTAAATTAAAGAGGGGAAAGCTAAAGACAAGATGTCTTTAGCTAAAAAGTTTAAAGAAGATTACTATTGTAATAATCTCATAACATTTTGTTGAACAGCATTAGCTTGACTCATAGCATAAGTACCAGATTGAGCTAAGATGTTATGTTTTGAGAAGTTTGCACTCTCTTCAGCGAAGTCAACATCACGGATTTGAGATTCAGCAGCTGAAACATTTACTTGAGTTACAGAGATATTTCTAACAGTTGATTCAAGTTGATTTTGAGTAGAACCAATGTTTGAACGGATAACATCAAGTTGTTTTAGTGCATGATCAGCTTGTTTAATAGCTTTTTGAGCACCGTCATAAGTTGAAACATTAACTGAAGATACAGCATTTGCAAGACTTACTGTATCACCAGTAATATTAGCAAATCCCATAGATGCTTCACCACTATTAGCATAAGTTAATTGAATAGAACTATCAGACTCTAACACTACAGCACCTTGAGATACTTCTGCTAAAGCAGCTGATGCTTGATCATTAAGTTTTACATTTGTAATACCCATTTTATCTGTATCAGCACTAGCTGCTACAGTACCACCAGCAGCAGTAGTAGATAATTTAATATCCCCACCATCTTTATCTGTTAGTTTTAATGCACCATTTTCAATCGAAGCTTTTACACCTGTTTGATCTTGAATATCATTAAATGCTTGAACAAGTGTTCCTGTACCATCATTACTACTAAATGTCACATCACCAAGGTCTATACCATTTACAAAAACACTCCCTGCAGCTATAGTTCCACCAGCGACAACAGCATTACCTAAAAGTTTAGTATCTGCATCAGCTGTTACACCTGTAGATGAAGTTACATTGTTAACTGCTGCTGCTTTTTGTGCAGCAGTCGCATTAGAAGCAATAGCCCCAATAGATGTACCATTTACTTTTACATCATCATTAGCTATTGAGGCTGTACCAATAGTGTCTTTTTGAGTCTCAGAGTTAGCATATTGACCGAGACTTGTTGTCTGTGCATTTTGAATTGAAACACCAACTGTTTCGTTTGAATAAGCACCAATTTGGAAATTTTTATCTGAAAATGTACCATCAAGAAGCTGTTGACCATTAAACTGCGTAGTAGTCGCAATATTTTGAGCCTCTTCAAGCAGTTTTGAAATATCTCTCTGAATTGATGCACGAGAATCATCATTTTGACCATCAGAAGCAGCTTGAATAGCTTTAGTTCTTACGGTATTAATAATATTTTCGTACTCATCCAAAGCACCATCAGCTGTTTGCATAACACCAATCCCATCATTTGCATTTGAGATAGCTTGACCAAGACCACTTGATTGAGCTTTTAGTTGATTTGCAATACTCAAACCTGAAGCATCATCTGCAGCAGTATTGATACGAAGACCTGAACTCAATCTTTGTAAACTTTTATCCAAGCCACTGTTAGTGTTTACAGCATTCCTATGTGCATTCATCGCACCTATATTTGTGTTAATTCTAAAACCCATAATAAATCCTTTTCTATGGAAGAGCCTTTCGCTCTTGTGTTTTTTTATTTTATCTTTAGGCTTCCTTGCCTTAGATGTTAAGTAAATCGACACTGCAAAAAAAAACTTTAGCTTTTTTGCAAATTTTTTTATATTTGACTTTAGATAGTTAAAATTTTATTATTTAAACTTTTTGTGCTAAACTTCCAAACTTAAAAATCACTATACTATATATAGGAAAACTATTTGAACTTAATTATCGTAGAATCACCTGCTAAGGCTAGAACCATAAAAAATTTTTTAGGTAAAGGGTATGAGGTTATTGCTTCTAAAGGTCACATCCGTGATTTGCCTAAAAGTCGCTTTGGGATAACCGTAGATGAGCAAACTCATCATCTTATACCAACTTACTCTGTTGCAAAAGAGAATGCCCCAACCGTAAAAGAGATAAAAGCTTTGGCAAAAAAAGCTGATACTATATATATCGCGACCGATGAGGATCGCGAGGGGGAAGCGATCGGTTGGCATATCGCACATGCCATAAAAAAAGACCCAGAAGAGTTACCTCGAATTGTATTTCACGAGATTACAAAAACTGCTATCAAACATGCTCTTGATTCTGCTCGTAAAATAGATATGAATATGGTAAACGCTCAACAAGCTCGTCGTCTTTTAGATAGAGTAGTCGGATACAAGCTTTCTCCACTTCTAGCTTCTAAAATCCAAAAAGGATTATCTGGTGGTCGTGTTCAGTCTTCAACTCTAAAACTTGTAGTTGACAGAGAAAGAGAGATAAAAGCTTTTATCCCTGTTGAGTATTGGTCTATAGATACTGTATTTAAAACAAACATAGATGCAACTTTGATTACACATCATGGGGATAAACTCACAAAACTATCTATCCACAACAAAGATGAAGCAGACGCTATAACTGCTAGTGTAAAAGCTGATAATTTTGTTATATCTAAGATAGAAACAAAACAAAGAAAAACTTCTACACCACCACCATTTATGACTTCAACACTTCAACAAACTGCTTCAAGTCGCTTAGGCTTTAGCCCTAAAAAAACTATGATGATAGCTCAAACACTTTATGAGGGTGTAAAAACACCAGATGGAACAAGTGGTGTGATTACATATATGAGAACAGATTCACTAAATATGGCAAATGAAGCTGTAGGTGCTATCCGTGGTATCATTGAAAATAGATTTGGAAAAAAATACCTACCAAAAAATCCAAAAGTTTATGGCAAAAAATCAAAAGGCGCACAAGAGGCTCACGAGGCTATCCGTCCAACAATGCTACAATTTACTCCAGAAGTAGCTCAAAGTTTTTTAAAAGCAGATGAGATTAAACTCTACCGTTTGATTTATGAAAGATTTATGGCATGTCAGATGGAAGATGCGATTTTCGAGCAACAAAGCATCATCTTTAAAGGTAAAGAAAATGAATACCGTGCAAGTGGTAGAAAACTGATTTTTGATGGTTTTTATGCAGTAACAGGAGCAGAAGACAAAGACAAACTTTTACCAACTCTAAAAGAGGGTGACAAAGCAGATATTCAAAGCATAAAACCTGAACAACATTTTACTGAGCCACCTGCTCGATATTCAGAAGCAAGTCTTATCAAAAAACTAGAATCTGAAGGAGTTGGTCGTCCATCTACTTATGCTCCAACGATTGCCACACTTAGTGGTCGTACTTATGTTAGCATAGAGAAAAAGCAAATAATCCCAACTGAAATAGCTTTTACTGTTACTGAGATACTAGAAAAACATTTTGCAAATATAGTAGATATTAATTTTACAGCAACTATGGAAGAAAAACTTGATGAAGTTTCAGATGGTAAAGTTGATTGGCAAAAACTTCTGTACGACTTTTACTTCCCTTTTATGAAGCAGATAGAGGAGGGAAAAGAGAAGATAGTTTCTCTTAAACTCGCAAAACCACTTGGTAGAAACTGTCCTAAATGTGGTTCGGAACTACTTTTAAGAAGTGGAAGGTATGGAAACTTCATAGCTTGTAGTGGTTTTCCAAAGTGTAAATACACAGAACAAGTTGATGAAGACGGAAACAAGGTGGAGAAAAAAGAACAGCTAAGTGATGAAGTTTGTGAAAAATGTGGCAAAGAGATGGTTGTTAAAAGTGGAAGAAATGGTCAATTTTTAGCATGTTCTGGTTATCCTGAATGTAAAAACACAAAAAGCATAGCAGTTGAGGAGAAAATATCTCAGACACCTTGTCCTGATTGTGGTGGGAAACTAAGTTTGAAAAACTCAAGAAGAGGACCTTTTTGGGGATGTGAGAACTATCCTGATTGTAAATTTATAAGTAAGTTTGAACCTACAACTATAAAATGTAAAGAGAAGGGTTGTAAAGGTGTTTTAGCACCAAGAACTTACAGAAACAAAGAGGTTTATGAGTGTGTTAAATGTAAAGCTAGGACACCAAGAGAAGAGTGTGATGCAAAATGAAAATAGGGATCATCTCAGACACTCACTCTAAAGTTAAAAAAGCAAAACAAGCTTTAGATTTACTTTTAGGTGATGGAGCTGAGTTTATAATCCATGCTGGAGATATAGTTGAACTTGAGACATTGGAGATGTTAAAAAACTGTACTAAAAGATATGTCGCAGTTTATGGTAATAACGATGCCCATCTACTACAACATCATAACGATTACAACTTAGTAAAAGAGCCGTACTACTTTAAATTAGCAAATACAAAATTTAAACTGATGCACATGCCATACTATATGAAGAATGATGCTGAAGTCATTATATTTGGTCATACACACCATTTTTTATCTGAGATGAAAGGTGGCAGTTTATTTTTAAACTCTGGCGAAGTTTGCGCAAGAAAAAAACCCATCTCAGAATGTGCTATGCTTGAAGTTACAGATGAAGAATTTTTTGTAACTCACTACACAAAAGAAAATAAAACAGACAAATTTAGTATAGAAAGCTTTTCATATAAAAGGACAAAACAGTGAAAGAGATTTTTTTATGTTCCATCTGCAATATCAATAGTGGTACATGTAACGAAGATTGTAAGTTTTGCTCACAAAGTGTAAGATATAAAGCAGATATACAAAGATATAAACAAAAACCTATGGATGAGATCATAAAAGAAGCAAAAACAGCAAGAGATAATGGTGCTTTAGGATTTTGTCTTGTAACGGCAGATAAAGGCATAACAGACAAAACTCTTGAATTTGTTTGCTCTATTGCTAAAATTTTAACAAAAGATGTACCACAACTAAGACTTATAGCATGTAATGGCACAGCAACACTTGAACAACTAATGACACTAAAAGAAGCAGGTATAAAAGCATATAACCACAACTTAGAAACATCTGAGAGTTTTTATCCACAAATATGCACAACACATCCATGGAGTGAACGATACTCCACATGCCAAAATGTAAACAAAGCAGGTCTAGTTCTCATAAGTGGTGGGATTTTTGGTTTGGGGGAAACTCAAGAGGATAGGATATCGATGTTAACATCTCTAGCTTCATTAAACCCTGTTTCTGTACCGATAAACTTCTATCATCATAATGAAGCACTAGAGTTAGAACCAAATCCATTAAGTGTTGATGAAGCACTCAACCTTATAAAACTAACAAAAGAGAGTATCCCACATGCTAAGAGAATTATGGTTGCAGGTGGAAGAGAGTTAATGTTTGGCGAGAGACAAAGCGAGATTTTTGCCTATGGTGCAAACTCAATTGTGATAGGAAACTATCTTACAACTACTGGGAGAGTTATGAGTAAAGATTTAGATATGTTACAATCTCTAAATCTAAAAGTGGCAAAAACAGTAAAATAACAAATCCAAGGAACTAATATATGAATGATAATGTTATACTAATCGTTACCATATCTCTTATCATCATATTTTCCCCATTTTTTGCAAAATTACTAAAACTTCCAACTACCCCAATCGAAATTATACTTGGTTCTATTTTTGGTTATATTGGTTTTATACACGAAGAACACCTCTTTAGCATAGTTGCTGAGTTTGGTTTTTTGTACCTCATGTTTATTGCTGGAACAGAGATAAACCTAAAAAAAGTTCTGAAAACACCAAAAGAGTTGATAAAAAAGATACTCTTTTATCTCACTTTTTTATATATGTTTTCCATCAGTTTCTCTTTATACTTTGATTTAGGTAAGATTTTTATGGTGCTTTTACCACTTATCTCAGTTGGTCTTGTTGCAGCTCTTTCAAAAGAGTATGGAAAAACACCTTGGCTTGAACTTTCTATGACTGTTGGTGGGATTGGGGAGGTTGTAAGTATCGGGATATTGACACTAACCTCGGCTGCACTTAAATCTGGTTTTGGGTTGGGTTTTTTAGAAACTGTTTTTGCACTTGTGCTATTTTTACTTTTCATGCTTTTACTTTTTCGTGCAATGCAACTCTTTTTTTGGTGGTTTCCAAAAGTATCTATCGCTCTGATGCCTCATGAAGACAACAAAGAACAAGATATTAGACTCTCTATTGGAATATTCTTTTTACTTGTTGGGGCGATGCTTTATCTACATCTTGAACTTGCTTTTGGAGCATTTTTAGCAGGTATCTTCATACCAACTTTTTTTGAACACAAATATGAACTACCAGAAAAATTAGCATCTTTTGGTTTTGGTTTTTTGATACCTATATTTTTTATACATATTGGCTACTCATTTAACCTTGATGCCTTTGAGATGGATGGACTTATCTATAAAGCCCTTCTAATCACACTTGTTATGATTGGGATGAGAGTTATCGCTTCTTTAGCATTTATCAAAGAGTTAGGTGTTACAAACTCTATACTTATGGGTCTTAGTCATTCTATGCCCCTTACACTTCTCATAGCCATGGCAACACTTGCTTTTGATGTAAACTCCATAGACACACTTCACTACTATGCTTTTATTTTAGCTTCATTATTTCAGGTTATAAGTGTTATGATTGTTATCAAACTTATAAACAACTATAAACTAAAAAGGGGTATCGAATGAGTCGCTCAGTTTTATTGCAACTTACACGAGATTCTATCGCTGAAGTTTTTGAAGCTCAAAGAACCATAGATAAAACAACCCTTTTAAAAGAACACCCTCTACTAGAACAAAAAATGTCAACAACAGTAAATATCTATCTTGATGATGAGTTAAGATGTTCATCTTCATCAAAAGACAATTCTAAAACTTTACTAGAGAGTATCATTTTTAATGCCAAAAAATCTGCCTTTGAAGATACAAACTCTACACCACTCACAACTTCTGAGTATCTTAGTTGTGAAATAGAGTTAATAATCAACACATTAGATGGTAATATAAGCGAAAAAGACCCTCCAATTTTAAAAAATCAATAATTTGTTATATACTTACGGTATGTATTATGTAATTAAAAGACAAAAAAACAACCCTACAAAATGTTTTATAGGTTTTCAAGTACCTAAATATATAGCATCTAAAAATAGTGACAATGTTATATTTGAATTTCAAAAAGATGGTAAACCTCAACGAAAATGGGTTGCAAAAAAAGACATACTTTTTCTGACAGAAGATAAAGATTTCTTTATAAAAACGATGAATGAGCTTAAAAGTGCAGAAGCTGTACAACAAAAACTTGTTGATGAAGCTCAACAAAAACTTAACGAAAGTGTTGAAAATTTTACACAAAATATGAACAATAAGTTAGATGAGTTTGATGACCTTAAAGACAATAAGGATGTCCCATGTATTTTAAAAACTTTATAAACAAAAGCTTGATGAGCTATTTACTACTTTTAGTTCCATTTTTACTAAGTGCTGAAGAGTTTAAGTTTATCCAGCCAGTATCTGTTGAAGAAGCTCCATTTAAAAAGGTTGTTAAAAAACAAAAACAAAAACAAAAACTAACACAAAAACAGGAAGAAAAAAAAGCTCAAACCCAAAAAAGCGAAACAAAACAGACAACTAAAGAGCCTGATAGTGATGGGGATGGAGTAGTTGACACAAAAGACAAATGTCCAAATACGAGTAAAGATTTTATAGTAGATTATCAAGGTTGTCCAAAAACAGCAACACTAAAAATCAATTTTGAGTCCTCAAAATATAATATTTCCGATAACCTAATTCAAGATTTAAAAACTTTTGCAGATTTTTTACAAGAAAATAAAAGTTATCAAGTGGTTATCTATGGATATACAGACAACTCAGGGGACGAAAGGAAAAACAAAATACTTTCGCAAAAACGAGCAGATACTGTAAAAAAAGCACTTGAGAGTTATGGGATAAACTCTACTAGATTAACTGCTGTGGGGATGGGTGACAAAGATCCAATAGCCGATAACACAGACCCAGAAGGTCGTGCTAAAAATCGCCGTATAGAAGTTGAATTAATCTACTAATTTTTTATACATTTTACTCATAAGTGGAGTTGCTACTCCACATGCTACACCCTCTTTTATAACAAAACCACTTAGAGTTTCTAACTCAGTTTGTTTTTTATGTTTAAAATCAAGCCACATAGATGTTGAAGATTCATAAGGTAATTTTGAAGCAACAAGCAACGATTTTTCCACCTCATCCTCTATCTCTATCCCTTTGGCATGTGCAACAGAAGCTATCTCTTTTAAGATACCCTCAACTTCATCTTTATGATGTTGGTAGATATAACCTATGCTTTTGTTATAATAACTTGTAATAGTAGCAAAAGAGGAGATAAATATATATTTTTTCCAAATAGCTGTTTTTATATCATCTGGTGTTTTTATGCGAAGATTTGCTTTTTCAAATATATCTTTTAATGTTTGTGTCGCTTTTTCATCTCCACCAAAAACAGCTGTAAAAACTTTACCTTTTTTTCGTATAACTCCAGCTTTTTGAATATGAGATAAAATATAAATACATCCATCAAGAACTTTTGCATCACTCAACTTTCTAAGCTCATCACCATTTGAAACACCATTACTAAAACTTATAAGGATTGTATCTGAACCTAGATGGGAAGATATGGCTTCATAAGAGCTTTTCAAATCATAACTTTTTACACAAAAAATCACCACATCAAAACTACCCTCAACCTCATCAAGATTTTTTACATCCATATCCACATGCCACGAGTTTTCATCTTCAATGATTTCAAGTCCGTTTTGTTGAATCTGTTGCAGGTGTTTACCTCTAGCAAAACCAACAACATCAGCACCACTCTTTTTAAGTCTAGCACTAACATAACCACCAACACCACCTAAACCAACCACAGCAATTTTCATAAAATACCCTTCATATAACATATGCACGAAAAAAGTATTATATAATAAGATTTTAAAAAGGATGCCACATGCCAAAGATAAATCATGAAAACTTTTACACATCAGCCATAAAACTATATGGCATAACTGCTAAAGGTGTAAACTGGGCTAGTGAAAAAAATCAAAAAATACGCTTTGATATGATTTTAAAGATGTTGCCAAAAGATTTAAGTGATTTTAGTATTGTAGATGCTGGTTGTGGATTTGGAGACTTTTACAACTACATGCTAAAAAAGAAAAAAATACCAAAAAAATATATCGGCATAGACTCCTTGATAGATATGTACTCTATCGCTTCTGAGCAAACAGGATGTGAGATAATCATAGCAGATATCTCTAAAGACCAACTCCCACATGCCGACTACTATGTGTGCAGTGGAGCGATGAATACCTTAACAACCTTTGAAACCCATCAGTTTATACGAAACTGTTTTATGGCATGTGGAAATGGGTTTGTTTTTAACATTCTTCACGGAGATAAACAGAGTGAAACATACAACTACCTATCCACATGCCAACTTCAAGATATTGCAAAAGATTTGGATGTAAAAGAGGTTGTATTTAGAGATGGATATCTTGAAAATGATATTACAGTGGGGTTTTTTAAATAATAGGATATAATTTTAGCATGAATACACAAGCAGAAGTAATGAATTTTTTAACAACTCATAAACAATTTTTAAAAGAAAAATATAATATTTCCAAGATAGCTTTGTTCGGTTCATTTGCAAGAAATGAAATCACGAAAAATAGCGATGTTGATATATTGATAGAGATGGATAAAAATACTAAAAATATTTATGATTTAAAAACTGCTCTAAAAAACTATCTCTCAAATGCTTTTAAAAGAGATGTTGATTTGGCTAGTATAAAATATCTAAAACCATATGCAAAAAATGATATTTTAAATCTTCTAAAATAGATGTGTGCAATCTTTGGTATAGTCGGCTCTTACGATGAAAAAAAGGCTAAACTTGCTTTGGCAAAACTCTCTCACAGGGGTCCTGATTTTTGTGGTATTGAGCAGGGGAAAAATCTCTTTTTTGCCCACCAAAGACTTAGTATTCAAGATATTAACACTCGTTCACACCAACCACTAAAACATCAAAACATTTTACTCTCATTTAATGGTGAGATTTATAATTTCAAAGAGTTAAAACAAAGTTTGGCAGGTGGGTTTGAGTTTAAAACTATGAGTGATAGCGAGGTTATAATCGCAGCTTATATCAGATGGGGTGTTGAGTTTGTAAAACATCTCAGAGGGATGTTTGCTATCGCTTTATGGGATGATGGTGAGCTTTATCTTTTTCGTGACAGACTTGGTAAAAAACCACTTTTTTATACCATGCAGGAAAACTCATTTATATTTGCTTCAGAGATAAAAGCACTCACTCCATTTTTAAAACAACATAAACTAAATGATGATGCACTTCTTAGTTATCTATCTTTTTTAGCACCAACACCACCTCATACTTTTTTTAAAGGGATAAACAAGTTGGCATGTGGAGAGTATCTAAGTTTAAGATGTGGGCAGATGGAAATAAAACAATATTTTGATTTACTAAACACCACACCAAACATCATAACTTCAAGAGATGAGGCTGTTTATACACTTGAAAAATCGCTTGAAGAAGCTATAAAAATAAGACTTTCTTCTGATGTAGAGATGGCTTCACTTTTATCTGGTGGGATTGACAGTGCAACGCTTAACTATTTTGCTAAAAACAATGGTGTTAAACTCCAAACTTATACTTTGGGATATGATGGTTTTAGCAAATATGATGAGCGAGAAAATGCAAAAAAGAGTGCTAAGTTTTTAGGTCTTGATTTTAAACACATACAAATAAACCAAAATGATTTTATGATGGCATGTGGGGATGTTTTAAATACACTTGATGAGCCATTAAATGACCCTGCAGCCATACCTCTTTACCTACTTTTTAAAGAGATAAAAAAAGATGGTTACAAAGTGGTTTTTAGTGGAGAAGGAAGTGATGAGCTGTTTTTGGGTTACAGACAATATTTTGAATACTTAGATATAGAAAATGCCTCAAATCTAGCCCATAAAAATTGGCTAAAAAAATATTTTCGCTCAAACTTCTCGATGAACCGTGAATGGGAATGGTACAAAAGAATTTTTGATGATACTCTTCTTTTTCGCACCTCTGGGGAGAAGTTTAGTGACCTGCAAAAAAACAACCTTATGAGAAGAAATATAAAAGATAATGAAAGTTTAAAATACCTAAAACCATACCGTGAAAGATTTGAGAGTTCACGGCATGTGGACAACTCTATCTGGTACAGCTACATAGACCTAAATCTTTTTCAAGCAGAACATTTTTTAACTAAACTTGACAGAGTAAGCATGGCTCACTCGATAGAGTCAAGAACACCCTTTTTAGACCATAAACTCGCTCAAACCATCTTTAGTATATCTCCAAAACTAAGGTATGAAGATGGGGTTACAAAAGCATTGCTAAAAGAGGTTATGAGAGGTAAACTTGATGAAAGTATATTAAAAAGAAAGAAAAAAGGATTTTCAAACCCATATATGGAGTATCTTATAAATTCTAATGAGATAAACATCATAAAAGAGGTAAATACCCAAACTGGGATGTTTAAAACCAAAGAGTTAGATGAGTATATCCGACGAGCTAAAAGTGGGAATTTTAAACAACATGTTTGGGGACTTTATGTGCTTAGTGTATGGTTTAAGAGATGGCTACTTTAATTTTCCTGGCACTCAAAAAAAGATAATCTTTACCAGTCACAACAACCCTGTAACCTTTTTGCTGAAGATATTTTTTACAAAAGTGTATATCTTTTAAAACCAAACTCATCTCAGGAAATAGATAGTTAGGTGCTTTTGCACCATATATCATCTCCCCATCAAACCATCTACAATTTGGAAATCCAAGTATAATCGCACCATTTTTTTGAAGATAATTTTGATATATATCCATAAAAGTTGCATTAAAACTTAAACTTGAACTTTGAAGTGTACCTATACAGATAAGCAAATCAAATCTACCCAAATCAAGCTCATTTAGGTTATTAATATCATGCGAAATAAACTGAGTATTGGCATGTGGAAAATTTTTTTTAGCATACTCTATGACGGAAGTTGAGTAGTCAATCCCAATCAACTCTTTTGCTTCAAATTCATCCACACTCAGAAAATTTTTTAAAACTTCAAACTCATCACCTTTATTTACTCCAAGATTTAAAACTCTTTTTTTATCTTTTAGATTTACAAATTTTAATGCTTGTTGATAATGGTAAAGAAAACTAAATTGTGCTGTTTTATCAATGTTGAAAAAATCACTATCAACACCGTACTTCTCATCAGAATCTTCACATTTATGAAAAGATGAATTTGTATCTAGTTTATAAAATCGCAATATGATTTTTTCACCATCCACTTTTGGTGTCAGCATCTTCATATAAAAAAGTTGTGCCAAATCTATAAAAGCTTTATAACCTATCTTATCAAGCACAACATTTGAGAGTTTTAGCTCTATAACTTCACCAGCACTAGGTGATAAACTCTCAAAATATCTAAGTATATCTTTTGAAGTTTTTATTTTTCACTCATCAAAATAAGTTCTAAACTACCACTTACATAGTTTGCCAAAAAAGCTAAATCTTGCAAATCTTTTTTATCAAAATCCCCACGAGACTTGTTTAAAAGTTGGATAATTCCTATGATTTCCCTTTTTGAATTATATATAGGTGTTGTGATAATATTTCTAGTAATATAGCCACTTTTTTTATCTATATTTGATAAAAATCTATCATCTTCATAGGGATTATTTACAAGTTGTGGTTCATTTTTCATATAAGTATCACCAACTATCCCAGAATCCAATGCTATAACTATGCGACCTACCCCATCACTCAGCTTTGTCCAAAGTATCTCATCCTCTGTATCAACTATAAATATAGAACATCTATCTGCATTTAAAAGCTGTTTTGCCTCGTTTGATATGAGTTCAAGAACATTATCCACTCCACCAAGAGACATCAGTTTTTGTCCAAATTCTGCTATTTGTTTAAATTTTTTCATCTACTTATCCTGAGCATCATACAGACATGTTAATTCTAAAAAACCACTAATATAATGAGAAAAAAATACCATAAATTTAACATCTGCATCATCAAATCCATCCTCTTTGTTTAGAAGTTCCAAAACACCTATAATCTCCCTTTGAGAGTTAAAAATTGGTGCAGTGACAATATTTTTTGTTTTATACCCTGTCTCTGCATCTATCTCAGATAAAAAATGTGAATCAGCATATACATCATTTGCCACAACTGGTTTTTTAACAACAAGTGTATTACCGACTACCCCCTTATCCGATGGTACAACAATTTTTTCAACACCATCAGCCAAAGTTGTCCACAACTCTTTTTTTGCAATATCATTAATAAATATAGAACACCTATCAGCTTGTATAACATCTTTTACATATTTAGATATATGAGGCAAACCTTCAGATAAAGACTTTTTATTTAACAATTCCCGCCCAAACTTAGATAGCTTCGAGTATGTATCTGCATATTTCATGTTCAATTCCTTTAATTATAATTTTTCAATACTTACGCCATTATCTTTGAGAAATTTAGAGATAATATCTGAATGAGTATGCTCGTACTCTGTTGCATATACTATCCTTTGTATCCCACTAGCGATAAGATTTTTACTACATTCACTACATGGCTCCAAAGTCACATAGATGGTTGCACCCTCTATACTTATCCCCTTTCTCGCTGCCCAGATGATAGCATTCATCTCAGCATGTATCTCATAAGTTTTACTCCACTCATGATGTTCTGATGTGTACTTACCATCCCAATGATCACAGCAGTTTTCATAACCAGCAGGTGTGCCATTATAACCTGTACTTAAAATCCTACCATCTTTTACTATAACAGCACCAACCTGTTTTGAAACACATTTTGATGCAGTTGCTATCTCAAAAGCTATATTTATAAAATTTTTATCATTTAACATTTAAGCTTCCCCCCCCCGAGTTTTTTTCATCAAAATACGATAGTAAATCTTTCTCGCATAGAGGTTTACAATAGTAATACCCCTGTATCATATCGCATTCAAGTTCTTTTAAAAGATTAACTGTTTCAATATCTTCTACACCTTCTGCAATAACATTGTATTCAAGTCTATGTCCCATAGCTATAATCGCTGAAACTATTGCCAAATCATCTTTGTTTTCCAAAATATCTTTTATAAATTCTATATCAATTTTAAGTGTGGAAACTGGTAGGGATTTTAAATATGAAAGAGATGAGTATCCAGTTCCAAAATCATCTATAGATAGATTAATACCCATATCTTTAATGGTATTGATATTTATAAATGTACTTTCCAAATTATAAAGTACCACATTTTCAGTTATCTCCAACTCTAGCCATTGTGGTTTAAAATCTAAAGAGATAAGCATATTTTTTATACTATTTATACAATCTTGACATTGAATCTGTTTTGCTGACATATTTACAGCTATATATTCAAGTCCATACCCCTGCTCTTTCCATCTTTGAAAATTTTCACAAGCTCGTCTTGTTACCCAGTTGCCAAGATCTATAATCAAGTCGCTTTCCTCTGCAATAGGAATAAAGTTGTCTGGTGTTATGAAACCTTTTTCTGGGTGATTCCATCTTACCAATGCCTCAACACCCAAAATTTTATCAGTTTTAATATTTATTTGTGGTTGATAATAAAGAACTAGCTCATCATTTTCTATCGCTTTTTTTAGTTCCCTCTCAACATTAAAAATTTTAAGTGATTCTTCGGTCATATCTTTGTTGTAATATGTATAACCATTTCTACCACGCTCTTTTGTTTTAAACATAGCTGTATCAGCGAACTGTAAAAGTTCAGATGGATTATCACTATCATTTGGAAAAATTGCTATACCTATACTTAGATTAACTTTATAATTTCTTTTTTCATCTTCTATAGGTTGAGAAATATTATCAATAATTTTTTTACACAGTGTATCTAAATTTACTATTTTTCTAAAATCATTAACTATTAAAACAAACTCATCCCCACCAATTCGTGCCAACAAGTCATCCTCTCTTAAAACTCTTTTAAGTCTAATCGCAACCTCTTTTAGCACCCTGTCCCCAGCTTTATGTCCATAACTGTCGTTTATAAATTTAAACCTATCTAAGTCAATAAAAAGCACAGCACCCTTATTTTTTGTCCTTTTTAAATTTGCCAATCTATAAGTTAAAAACTCTAAAGCAAATTTCCTGTTTGGAAGTTGAGTAAGGCTATCATGAGTTGCATTATAAAAAAGTTTTTTATCATATTTCTTTTTCTCATTTGTTATAATCATCATCACAGAAAGTGCAACAAAAGACGATATGAAAACAAAAAGCAATATATCAGATTTTAATCCACTCAACCCTAAGGCAATCTCATCCTCATCTATCTCTGTTATAACAGCCCATTTAAAATGTTTAGATTTAAATATGCAAGAACTTGAAATTACTTTTACATCTCTATAATCTTTTACAATCCCAAAACCATTGCCATTCATAAAAGCATCTCTCACGCCTTTGGTATTGATGAGTAAGTCATCTTTAAATGATTTTAAAAGATTAAATTTATCTTTATCCAAGGTTGTATCTGTTCTAAGTCTTCTATCTTCACCGACAAGGTATGTTTCGATAGTTTTATATATCTTGTTACCATTTAAAAGTTTTTTACTTAAAACATCTGGATTTAACTCTAAAACAATGATTGTCTTAATTCCACCATCTTTATCAAACATAGGTATGAGAGCAAACTGTGCCAACTTATTTGGTACTATTGGATAAAAATCTATGTCCGTAATATATAACTCTTTAGTTTTAAAAACCTCTTTTAGTGCTTTTGCTAATTGTGTAGAAGAATATTTTCCAGTTAAGAGATTTGTCTCAAAATCATCACCCTTGTTCACTTCATAAAAAATATCTCCTTTTGAACCAACAAGTAAAATATTATTATAATTGTAATCTGTGATAAATTGTTTAAAGTAATCAACATCTTTAATAATTGGAGAAATAACCTCTATATAAGCAACTGTTGTTTGCATACTAAGCGTAAGATTTTTTATCTTAATGGGCATATATCCTACAAGTTCTATAGTACCTGTACTTCCATGTTTTACAGCAATACCCTCTTTATAAAAACCTTGTCTTATATAGACATTATCTTTCGCACCACCAATATTACCAGTTTCTATAACCCTGTCTGATGCTAAAAATGTTTTATCTTTATACTTATAAGCTAGGTATGTTTCTGCTGTTCCACCTAGAGATTCAATATGCTCAATAATCCTCTGTATCGGTTTTTGGTCTATCTCAATCGCCACAAAACCATCAACATCTTTAAATGGACTAATCACAAACTGTTTAAAACTTTTTGATATTTCATCATAACCAAAATTTACAAAACGAATAGACTCTCTACCATCATATTTTATCGATTTTATCTTCTTAAAAGTATCTCTAAAAGATTTTGTCAAAGTATCTACATTTGTATTTTCCAACTTTTTTTCATCACTTGAGTAAAAAATATTACCATCTCTATCTAAGAGTAAAACATTTTTTATATCAAAATCTTTTTTAAAAGCGTACATATCAGACAGGTAAGTTTTATCTACGCTTTTTCCCCTTTTTTTAAGATTATACACATATTGGAATATATCTTTTTTAGCCAAAGAGAGAACATTGTCTTGAACAAGATTATAGTAGTCTATGAGATGTTTTTTTTGTAACCTTTGTATGTTTAGTACAGTTAAGGAACCCTGTTTCTCAAAAAAAGAAACCGTTTTTGAAAGAGTTATAATGTCAAACTTCACATTAGCAAAATAATTTTTTACAATCTCCTGCTTGTGTTTATTTACCTTTTGAATCTGCTTAAAACTATTTGCCAAATCCTCTTTTTTTGAATGATTATATGTTAAAAAGCCAAAAATAATGATAGGTAATACAGAAGCTAAAATAATTATGCTTTGATAATTAAACAACTTTTTATCATAAGTTAACAATCTATCTTCCTTATCTTTATAACTATGTTTATCAGAGTTTTCTTATTATTTTAATATCTGCATTTTGTCTAAGTCTTGCAAAGTAATCACCCAAAACTTGTTCCCTTTTAGATGCCATAATGAGATTTACAATCTGATTTTTAACACTTTGTATCCCAACTTCTTTAGCAGAATCAACTTCTTTTAAATAAAAACTCATAAAGCCACCTTTAGAATTTGGGATAATCGGTGTAAAGCTATTTACTGGAGTTTTGCTCAAAAGCATGGCAAACTTAGGGGAAATCCTGTTATATGGTAAAGTCCGTTCCTCTGTTTGAATATCTGGTGAATAAAACATTGGATTATCTATCTTTGTTTGTAATCTTGAACTATCTTTTGAAACATAAATTACAACTTTAAATGCACTCGGATGAATAAAGTCTTTTTTATGAAGTTCGTAATACTCTTTAATCTCATCCTCACTTGGAAGGGAAACAGATGAATAAGCGATAGCAGCATATAACTTTTGTGCAAGTAATTTCTCTTTTACTTTCGCTTTTAACTCACTAGAACTCAATCCATCTGAACCTCTAACAGCATCATAAAATTCACTCACACTCATATTGTTTTGAGCTGCTGTCTTTTTCAAATCTTCATAAACTTCTTCGCTACTAACTTGAATCTTTCTCTTTTTCATCTCAAGTTCTTCTAGCTTTTTCCTTATAAGAACATTTCGCGCTCTTTGCTCACCAAGTTTAGAGATTTTCATCTCTTTTTTAACATCAAGAAGTGTAATTGCACTCCCCTCAACCACAACAGCAACACCATCAATCAATGTAGCATTTAGACTTACAACAAATAAAAAAATAAAAAGTATCTTATACATTAACATCCATTTTAAAAAGTTATCCCTATTCTACCGTTATTTAACCAAAAAACAATTAAAAGTTCTAAATTAAAAATATTTTATTAATTGCCGATTTAGACTCCATAGAATATTAAAAAATAATGAAAGTTTATTGAACAAAAGGATTTGTTATGGGTATATCATCACTAGGAGTGGGTTCAAGTGTTCTTACACAGGATGTACTAGATCAGTTACGAGCAGCCGATGAAGCACAGTTTGTAAAACCTACCGATAAAAGAATTAGTACAGAAAAATCAAAAAGTGGTGAGCTTGATGTTGTGGATGCTTTAATGGACAATGTCTATGGAAGTTTAAAAGGGCTTACCGAATATGGTGTCTTTGAATCAAGAGTGGCTACAAGTTCAACTGAAAGCGTGGCAACTGTTAGTGCGGCAGACAGTAGTGATATTCAAGACTTTTCTTTAGAAGTTTCCAATTTGGCTACAAAAGAGATAGAACAAAGTGATAGTTTTGACAAAAAAGACTCCAATATAGCCACAGGAAGTGGAAACTTTGAACTAAATATTGGTGATCAAAAATACACAATGAGCTATGACAGCACAATGACACTGCAAGATTTAAAAGACCTAATTAACAAAAAAGCAGGGGATAGTGTAGATGCTACCATTGTTCAAGTGGCAGATGATGATTTTCGTCTTATGCTAAGTGCTGATGACACAGGAACTGAGCATGATATTTCTATCACTGATCTTGGAAATGATGATGGTGACAAAACACTAGATACAGCACTCACCGATGACATGAGTAATGTTCAAACAGCAGTTGATGCAAAATTTAAATTTAATGGACTTGATATAGTTCGTAAAAACAATACTGTTGATGATTTACTTTCAGGAGTAACAATAACACTTAAAGATGCTGGAAACACTAATGTAAGTGTAAAACAAGATAGAGAAAATATAGAATCAAAAATCAATAACTTTGTAGATAAATATAACTCCGCACTTTTCCAACTAGATAAAGATACAAAATCTTCTCAAAATGCAGACGAAAGAGGTATCTTTTCAAGCGATAGTACCATAAAAGGGATGAAAAGAGATATTCAAAATGTCCTAAATACTATTGGTGGTGGTGTTGGTATGATGCAAGATTATGGCTTAGAAGTTGGAGATGATGGAAGACTTTCTCTTGATAGTTCTAAACTAAACGAAAAACTTGATGAAAATCCAGATAATGTTCAAGCTTTTTTATCAGGTGGTACATTTGTTAAAGAGGACGGTTCAAGCACTGAAGTTGATGGTATTTTTTCCGAACTAGAAGTTACTTCTGCAAAATATAGTAAATATGGTGCTATTTTGGATAACTATAAAACATCAACACAAGACAGGATAGATTCATTAAACGACCAAAGAACAAAAGCAATGGATAGACTTAATAAAAAGTATGCAACTTTGGCTAAACAATGGCAAGCATATGATAGTATGATTAATCAACTTAACTCCGCTTCAGATATGTTTAAACAAATGACTACTGCAGCTATGAATGCACAAAATAATCAAAATTAGACTAAACAAATTGGCTTAATTGCCGATCTGTTATTTATGAACAAAAAACCAGAAGATAAAGGATTTGAGATGTCACCAGGGATGGTAGCGCATAATATATATGCACAAAACAATATGGGTATAGAGTCGCCAGAAAAATTGATAGAGATGCTTTATGAGGGTGTGCTTCGTTTCAATGCACAAGCAAAAAAAGCCATTAAAGATGGTGATATTGAGAAAAAGTTTTATTGGGCAAATCGTTCAATTAGCATTATAGTTGAATTGATAGAAGTTTTAGATATGCAAGCAGGTAATATATCTGTTTATCTTTCAGGGCTTTACAACTATCAAATTCAGTTAATTTCCACAGCACTTGTTGAAAATGACACAACTAAATTGGATGAAGTAAACAATGTTTTTAAAGGTTTGCTTGAAGCATGGAGAGAAACTACGAATGTGGCTTAACCAGCTCAAGATTGCCATAGTTCAAAAAGATATGCAACTGCTTGATTCTCTTTTATCAGATATACCAACTTTTGTTGATACTAAAGAGATTGAAAGTGCTTCATATCTTTTAAAAGAGGCATCTGCAATGGTTAGTTCATTGAAAGATGAAACAGCTAGTTCCATGATACAAATCAAAAAAAATGTAGATTTTTTACGCTCTACACAATCAAAAAACAAAAATACACTAGATATTAGTTCTTAGCTTTTTTCTTTATCCCAAAGTTTAAACTTCTAATCGTATATTCACTGACAACAGCACCTTTTCTCATCTTTAATATATGCTCAACACTGTCTGCTATGTCTGTAACCAATAAGCTTTCATCCTCTTTATCGCTTGTTTGAAACCTCAATTCATCATAAAAGCCACTTTGTGTCATATCTGGATTTATATTTGTGATACTTAGATTGCTTTTTCTTGTTTCTTCAAAAAGAGAGTCTCCAAAAGCTTTTAATCCCGCTTTTGTTGCAGAGTAAACACCAGCAAACTTAGATGCCCTTAGTGCTTCTATGGAGTTTATATTTATGAGGTATCCACCTTTTTGCTTGAGCGTACGAAGCAAAGCATTTGTTAAAAGCATCGGTGCAGTCAGATTTAAAAAAGTCATAGTTGTTATGGCATGTGGGCTTAACTCTTCATGTGGTTCAAACCTACCAAAACCAGCACAGTTTATCAACATAAAAACATCTTTTTGTTTTAAATTCTCACATGCCAAAAGAGTTTCTTTTTCATCTGATAAATCAGCTTGAATAGGTATAAAATTTTTATCATTAATATCACTTTGTTTTATACTTCTGCTAACTCCTATAACTTTATAATCTAAATCTAAAAGTTTTTGGGTTATAGCTTTTCCTATCCCACTACTAGCACCTGTTACAACTGCTGTTTTCATCCATCAACCCTTTTTATAATCTCATCTATCTTATCAAAAATAAATTTTTTTGCTTTGTCTTTTGTGACACTTTTTGGCTCAAAATGATCACTTACAATTTTAAATATGTATCTATTTTGTATATTTTGAGTAGCTTCTAAAAAACCAGCTGATTCCATATCAACTATATCAAATTTATCTTCACTTATCTGAGTATCTACACAAGTAATTTTTTTCTCCATCCCATCTATAAGCTCGCCAAGTTCATAGTTTTTAGATGCCCCACAAATACCAACATTTATAATTTTATCTTTATCTGTAAAATTTTTTAAAACTTGGCATGTGGAAATTTGCATATTTTCTTTACCAATCCCACTAATAAAAACTGAAATATTTTCATTTTTATAGTTTTTTAGTTTGTATTTATCGACAAATGCTTGAGCTTCTGCTTTTAGAGCAACCATAATATAAATCATTTTAAGATTATATCAAAAAAACTTGGTTATAATTTCGTTGCTTCTTTAGACCTGTGCAATGGTATTTTGAGATACTGTGTCAGGGTAGGAATACAGCAGCACACCTTAAAGTGCTATGTGCCGCAGGTATCTGGAGAGGCACTCTTCATATAAACCTAGTTATCATCCCTATATTTTGAAATTCCACATGGTTGATTTGGTGATGGTGGATTCTCTTTTAAGTATGTTAAATCTTCTAGCGTTTGTGTTAAAACTTTCTTTTGTTGAAGTATTGGTAACATTAAATTATCTTTTTCATTTAGCGGGATACCCCAATCAAGTAGTATCTTTTGCACCTGTTCATCTAGGTCTGCGAGAGCATCTTTTATATATTTTATTGAATTCATAGTAAAAGTATAGCAAAAATTTAAAATAATTTGGGTATAATTTCATCTCCAAATTTTACGAAAAGGAATATCGATGCCAAAAATGAAATCGGTAAAAGGCGCTGTTAAGCGTTTTAAGGTTAAGAAAAATGGTTCACTTAAGCGTGGAACAGCGTTTAGAAGCCACATTTTGACTAAACAAGATGCTGGAACTCGTCGTGGGCAAAACTCTCCAAAAGTGATTGCTAAAGCAGATGAGAAAAACATCAAGGCTATGATTAACTAACAGTTAATTCATAAATATCTCCAACATTATAAGTTGGGCAAGTCCACCAAAGAAGTGGCACCTTGACTACCAAATAAGAGTAGCTAGGTAAAGAAAAAGGAAAAATATGCCAAGAGTAAAAACAGGTGTTGTTCGTAGAAGAAGACACAAAAAGATACTAAAACTAGCAAAAGGTTTTTATAGCGGTCGCCGTAAACACTTTAGAAAAGCTAAAGAGCAATTAGAACGCTCAATGATGTACGCATTTCGTGACAGAAAGCAGAAAAAACGCGAATTCCGTAAACTATGGATTATCCGTATCAATGCTGCTGCTCGTTTAAATGGAATGAACTATTCAACTTTTATGAATGGACTACATAAATCTGGTATCGAACTTGATCGTAAAATTTTAGCTGATATGGCGATGAATGATACTGCAGCATTTAGTGCAGTTGCCAAAGCATCAAAAGCAGCACTTAGCAAATAGTAAAACTTTTAATCCTCAGTTTTTCTGAGGATTAAGCTTCATGTAAATATAAAACTTCATTCCCTTTAACATTATAGTAAATTCCCGAAGAATTTTTTCTTGACACAAAAACTCCACGACCATTATATGCTTTACGGTTTCTAAAAATATAACTCAGTGTTTGAGTGTCAAAACCAGTACCTTCATCTATGATTTGAGTTACTATGTAAGTTGTAGATTCATATAGTAGTTTACTTACTTTAACTTCTATCTTTTTATCACATAGAACTTCTAATTTTTGCAACTCATCAAAGTATGTATCATCTTCAATAAGTTGTTGTTTTTTGGAGCTACTTAAACCTAAGCTACCATGCTCGTATGCATTCATAAAAAGCTCTGTAAAAACTACACTGGCATTATAAACTACCTTAGCATCATCTGTTAAAGAATTTAGTGTCTCACTATACCATTCACCCGCTAAATCTACATCTTTTATAGATGATGAAAAACTTCTTTTACTGACTAAAGCATCTAGTAAGTTTAGTCTATTCATAAAAATAAAAGTTATATCATCCTCTGCTTCATCAATTCTATTGAAAAATTTTGTTTTCAAATCTTGGCGTGTAAAACTTGATTTAAAATCTTCTTCTATAAATTCTGCATATGTTCTATCTTCATTTTTAACCATATTCTCAACAAGACCATCACTATAAAAAAGAAACTTATCTATATCTTTTATGTTATATTGTGAAACTTTATAATCACTTGAATATTTACTAATAGGAGGATTGTTTGATTTTATCTTGATAATATTTTTATCTTTATCTTGAATTAAGATAGCAGGCATAGCAAATTTTGCATATTGTAACTTGTTGCAAGAATGATCAAAAAGGATATAGTCTATTGCAAGTGCTTCCTCTTCAAGAAGGATAGGTTTTATATATTCAACAGATTCTTTAACTAAAACTTCTAAACTAAAACTATCAAATTCAACCATTTTATCTACGATATGATTTACAAAAGTTGTCATAACCATAGCTGTCAATGAAGCAGAAAGACCTTTACCCATCCCATCTACAAGTAGATAAAAAGCTATGTTTGCATCTATTCTTCTTGCTGTATAAGCATCACCACTCATAATATCTAGTGGTTGATATAAAAAGTCAATCAAAGAAAAATGATGTGTTCCAACCATTTGATAATAAAAATCGTTTCTTAAAATATTTAACTCTTTTGCAAAAGCTAAATCCTCTTGATAAGAGTTGTATTCATCTTTTTTTTCCAGCTCTATCAGTTTTTTATTTTCTTGCTCTTTTAAGTATTTATTTGCCATTAAAACTTTAGCACTATTCTCCACCGCTTCAAGTATCATTTCATATTGAATCGGTTTTTTGATAAAATTATGCACTTGAAGTTTTAAAGCTTTTATAATGACATCTTTTTCATCCATCGCACTAATAAGGATGATGGGAATATCTTTATCTTTATCCCTTATCTTCTTAACCATCTCTAAACCATTTACAAATGGCATATAGTAGTCTGTGATAATAATATCTATATTTTCTTGTAAAAACTTTTTATATCCATCATCACCATCTACGGCAAAGATTATTTTTCCAAACAAAGCTTCAAAAATATCTTTGTAAGCAAGACGAATATCTTCATCATCTTCAACGCACAAAAGGGTTAGCCCTTTTATAAACTCAAAACTTTCTTCGCTAATTACTGTATGATTATTCATTTATTTTAAATCTATTTAAAGTTTCTTGAAGTTTAGATGCATCTTTAGAAAATACAACTGCCGCTTCTTCAACAAGCGTTCTTAAAGATATGTTTTTAGATGAAATTTTTATCATTTCATCCATATTTTCAATCAACTCTTTTGTTTTTGTAGCTATATATATACTTTGGTACATAACATTAGTTGATTTGTCCTGTGTGATATTTAAATTTTCTTTTGTTTCTTGTGAAGATGTGATAAGGCTTTGTGCTGAACTAGCAATAACATCCATATTTTGTGAAGTCTGCTCTGTATCTTGTGCAATTTCTACAACATTTTGTGTTATAAGATTTACATTTGCACCAATCTCACTAAGACTTTTCTGTGTTCTCTCAGCAAGTTTTCTTACCTCATCTGCTACCACAGCAAAACCTCTACCATGTTCACCAGCACGAGCTGCTTCTATGGCAGCATTTAGTGCCAAAAGGTTTGTTTGGTCTGCGATGTCAGAGATGATTCCTAAAACATCTTTTATATTCTTAGCCTGTTCCGTTAAAGACGATACCTTGTTTGCCAAATCTTGTTGATGTTCATTTTCTGTTTCAATAGAAGATACAACACCATCTAACTCTGAAACAAAACTGTCTAACACATTAAGAGTCTTATCTAAATCTTCTGTTACAACAATAGAAGCTTCTTCAACATTATCAAGTCTATCTCCAACTTCAGAAACAAGAGTGTTTATAGTTGTTATTTTTATATCTGCACTATCACTGTTTGTAGATAATTCATTTACCACCATATTAAGCTTTTTAGTTTCTTCTGCTGTTGTAAGAGAAACATTAATAGCATGAGCAATACCAACTTTAAAAGCTTCAATCATTGTGTTTATGGCAGTTGAGATATTTGCTATCTCATCTTTATTGTTTTTTGAATGGATTGGTTTTGATAAATCCTGATTTTGTGAGATATATGTCAATTGTTTCAAATTTTCACTAACACTCTCATTTACACCTTTACCAATAGTAAAAATAACAACAAACATAAGCAAGGCAAAAAGTGCATAACTTACTATTGTGATGATTGCATTCATCTTAGAATCTGATTCAATATTCTCCAATAAAACTGTATTTTGTCGTGAAATTTCATCATCCACTTTTTTGAGAAGATTTATCTTTTTTGTTATGGTTTTAAACCATTTAACACTATCTACACCAAATCCACCATCACTTGCTTTTTCTTTTGCAATCTTTCTCATCTTGTTTACTTCATTTATAACAGGCGAATTCATAGTCTTTTTATAAAAAGATTTTACACCATCACTTGCCATAGCCAAAGAAGAATCAAGATATGCATTTTGCTCAGCTACAAGTGTAATCCACTTAGCAAACATCCCATCACCAAATTTATCAGCCGCAAAAGTACCACTTAGCACAGCTCTTTCAATTCCTGCTCTCTCTTTGGATTTTAAAAAGTTTGTATATGCATCAAGTGCTTTTATAAGCTCAGGTGTATAAGCTAGTTTAGCAGTAAGTGCAACAATATTTAAAATTTTTGCATTCATTTTTGTATAGTAACTTACTTCATCTTTAATACTTATGCCAAGTGCATCTATGCGTGAGCGAATCTGATTTAGCTTATTCATATCATTTGTAAATGAAACAACCTCTGCTTTTAATTCATCAGAGAAAGAGTTTAAATCTAAAGTTGCTATATATGCTTTTAATTCATCATCTCTTTTGTTTGTTAAAAGTCTTTGCTTTGGCAAAATATCTACAAATTTTTTACCTTTTGAACCAATAAATCCAGCACTAGCCCCTCTCTCCTTCTGTGTTTCGTGGATTAAAAGACTTAATTTTTGTGAGAGTGTTTCTAACTCTTTAGCTTGAGTTATAGATGCTTTTTCATCTAATGCTTTTTCTACGGTAATGCCAATGATAACAAGTGCAAAAAACACTACCATCAACATTATGAGTTTTAATTTGCTTCTAATACTCATCTACATTTTACTTGCATTAAAGGTAGAAGATAATTGTAAATCATCTAAAAGATTCATTAATTGAGAATTTCCTATTTTTAATGACAGGTTAACAGCATCCTTAAGTACAAGTTTACTAAAATATCCAATCACAGAAGATGTAATAGACAAAGAATCAATTATGCTTATAACTATGTTGTTATGTTTAGTTTTTAGGTCATCTAAACAATTTTTTATATTTTGAAAATCACTGATAGTTTTTATATTGCCTTTGATTGTAACATGATTTGAAGCTGAAGAAAGTTCCATTGTGAGTATCCTTTTGTATTTGAGTTTCCATAATACTACCAAAAGTTAACTAAAAGCACCAATATTTTCCAGCCATTCTTTCATTTTTCTCTCAAAACCGATACTTTTTAACTCAATAAATTTTAGAGGTTCTAAAAGATAGTTTTGTTTAACGAAACCTCCGAAATCATGAGGGTATAGATAACCTTTATTTTGTTGTGAAATATTGTTTGGAATATCAAGTAAAGTACCATTTTTAATGGCTTTTATAGCTTTATTAATTGCCAAGTATGATGAATTTGATTTTGGGGAAGCACACAGATAAACTACTGCTTGAGCTAAGATAATTCTAGCTTCAGGGTAGCCGATTTTACTTACACTTGTCATAGCTGAAGTACAAAGAGTAAGAGCTTGTGGATTTGCATTGCCCACATCTTCACTAGCTAATATCACAAGTCGTCTTGCTATAAACTCAGCACTCTCGCCACCCTCTATAAGTCTAGCTAAGTAATAAATACTTGCATCTATGTCTGAGCCTCTTATAGATTTTATCATCGCACTTGTTAAATCATAGTGAATACCAGCTTCACTACTTCCACCACTTATGGCATGTGGACGGAGCGATTTAAGAGTTTTTAATTTTATGTGAGTATCTATATTGGAACTAAATTCAAGTAGTTTCAACATAGCTCTTGCATCACCACCACTACTTTTTATAAGATATTCTTTTGCATCTTCATCACAAATCACTTTGGCATGTGAGATAGCTTTATCTAAAAGTTTTGACAGTGCTTCATTTGAGATACTTTTTACTTCAAACAGCATAGAACGGGAACGGATAGCTGAAGTTAATGAAAAAAAAGGATTTTCAGTTGAAGCACCTATGATTAAAACTGTATTGTTTTCCATTACGGGGAGCAAAACCTCTTGTTGGTTTTTTGCTAACCTATGCACCTCATCTATAAAGATTAAAGGCTTTTGAAGAGTATTTTTATATTGATCAAAAATTTTTCTGAGTTGCTCCACTTTTAGTGAAGTGGCATTAAACTCATAAAATGGCAGTTGCATAGTTTTAGCAATTATCCTAGCTAAAGAAGTTTTACCACAACCAGCCCCACCCCAGATAAAACTATGTCCTAAAACACCTTTTTCACATAGCACTCTAAGTGGTGCTGTTTTGGAAGTTAAATGTTCTTGCCCAACAATATCATCAAAAGTTTTTGGTACTATTATTTTTTACCCCTCTCTTTATCTTTCTTATCTTCTGTTTTTAAAAATTTATGTAAAGCCGAGTACTCACTTCTTGTTAAAAATCTACTTTTTCCAGTTGGAAGGTTGTTTAACTCAACCTCTGCAAAACTAATCCTTTTTAAGTCTGCCACCTCACAGCCAAAATGAGCGAAAAATCTTCTAATCTCACGATTTTTCCCTTCAGAAATAGCAATTTTCAAGATGGAATAATTTGGAGTATTTTTCTGGATTTTATATCCTAAAAAAGGTGCAAATGTCATACTGGTAATCTTTGAATATTCATGTCCACCAGCAGTTGCATCACTAAGCTCAAGCCCATTTAACATCGCGTCTTGCATCTCTTGTGTAATTTCACCTTTGATTTTTACTTTATAAATCCTCTCCAACCCTGAGTTCATCAAAGCACTGGCAACTTTGGAAGCATCTGTTAAAAGCAACACTCCCTCAGTAGCATAATCAAGTCTTCCAACTGGGATATAGTGTTTATACTTTTTCTCCAACCCATCATAAATAGTTTTTCTACCTCTTGGGTCATTTTTAGTAACAAGCTCCCCTTTTGGTTTATTGTAAACTATAACTGTATATTTATCTCTAGGAGCTACTTGTTTACCACTAACATAAACTATGTCAATGCCCTCTTCAACCTGAGTTGCAGGATTATCCTCTATCTCACCATTTACTCTAACATAACCATCTTGAATAACCTTATCAGCCTCCCTGCGTGAGTAACTTGAATGGTGTGCTATATATTTGTTTAGTCTCATAATAACTCTTTTAGTTTTTTCATTTTTTCTTCTAATTCATCAAGCTCTTCACTACAAATCTCAAAGACTATATCAGCTTGAATATCTGTATAATGGTATGATAACAGATCCCCAAATCTTATAATCTCATCCCAATATTGTTTTAGAGCAACTTTACTTAATAAAATTTCATCTCTTTTTTGAAGATTTTTTATTGCCTCTCCACTAGCTTGAAGTCTCATTAAGATAGCTTCCATCTTTGTGATGTTGTCATCATTTAATAAAAAATCATCACTTATTTTTATATTTAAAAACCTCTTTCTGTTTAGTTCTATACTATCTAACACAAAATCAATAAGTTCTAATGCTGTTAATTTATTCATATAAAAATAGTCTCCCCTTTGATATGTTCGTATATAGCACCTTTACTTCTTTTATGTTCACGAAAAAGGTCAATTTTTGTGTGGTAAACATCTTCGAGATAATTCCATAAACCTGCTATCTTTCTAAACTTTACCTCTTGAAATTTTACAAATATATCTATATCACTATTTTGAGTTTGTTTGCCAGTCGCATAAGAACCAAATAAACCAATTTTTTCTACACCAAATTCATTTTGAATATAGTTTTTATTCTCTCTCAATTTATCTAAAATATACTCTTTTGTCACGATATACCCTTCTCTATAAGTGTATGTATATGTAGTACACCTTTTATCTTTTTATCTTCATCCGTTATAACAAGGAGTTGAATTTTTTTCTCCTCTATCATCACAAGAGCTTCACTTGCTAACATCTCTTCATCTTGGCATGTAGATGGATTTTTTGTGGCATATTTTAAGATATTATCATCTAGTGAAAAATCACTTTGAAGTAAAGCTCGGCGAATATCACCATCACTTACAAGTGCCATCAATCTTTCATCATCATCAACAACTAAAACTGTACCTAAACGACCTTCACTTATAGCGATGATAGCATCTTTTACTTTTGCGTCTTTGTTGATGATAGGTAGATTTTCACTCTGCATAAGGTTGCTTACCTTCACAAAAAGCTGTTTTCCTAAAGCACCACCAGGGTGAAAAGAAGCAAAGTCACTCTTTTTAAAATCTCTTGCTTTCATTAGACAAACTGCTAAAGCATCACCCAAAGCCAAAGTTAAAGTGGTTGAACTTGTTGGTGCGATGTCAAGTGGACAAGCCTCTTTTTGTACAACCACATCCACAATCAAATCACTATACCGCCCAAGCGTTGAGTTTCTATCTCTTGTCATCCCAATCAGTGGCACTTTAAAGCGTTTTATATGTGGTAAAATAGAGCTTAATTCCTCACTCTCTCCAGAGTAACTAATAGCGATAACCACATCATTTTTACTTATCATCCCCAAATCACCATGTAAAGCTTCAGTTGGATGAAGAAAAAAACTTGGCGTTCCGGTAGAAGCGAATGTTGCTGCCATTTTCGCCCCTATGAGTCCAGATTTCCCAACACCTGTAATGATAAGTTTGCCCTGACATTTTAAAACTAACTCAACAACATCTTTAAAACTATCATCTAAGCTTTGAGATGCTCTAAGTAGTGTTTGTGCTTCAATATCTAAAGTTTCTTGTGCTATTTTTTTGTAATTCATAGTGTAATTATACTATAATAACCAAAATAGGAGTTAAGAGTCATGCAAAAACTGTTTGAAGAAGTTGGAAGTTTAGATAAAAGATGTTACGATAAATTTAGTTTAAATGAAGATATTTTAATGGAACATGCTGCTGATGGAATGGCAGATTTTATCAGAACAAAATTTACAAAACACTCAAAAATCACTGTGGCATGTGGAGGTGGAAACAACGGAGCTGATGGGATTGCACTTGCCAGGCTTTTGCACAAAGATTTTGAAGTTAGTATTTTTTATGCAAAAGAGGTAAAATCTCCGATGGCTCTCTTGCAACAAAAAAGGGTAAAATCTTTAAATATTCCCACATGCCAAGAGATTAAAGAGTGTGATATTTTAGTAGATGCTATCGTGGGAACTGGTTTTAATGGGGAGTTTGATGAGAGGTTGAGCCAAATTATCCAAGATATGAACTTATCAAAAGCCTATAAAATTGCTTGTGATGTTCCAAGTGGCTATAAATTTTATGCCGATACAACTCTAACTATGGGTGCTTTAAAAAAAGATATGTTTTTAGACAAACATAAAGATTTTGTTGGGGACATAAAAGTTTTAGATTTGGGAATATCAAGAGAGATTTACGAGGGTGAAACCTCTTGGTATCTACTTGATTTTGAAGATATGAAACTACCTTTTAGAGATAAAAAAGACAGCCACAAAGGAAGTTTTGGTCACCTTGCTTTGGCATGTGGGGATAAGAGTGGAGCGAGTATCATGTCTGCTTTATCAGCTACAAAATTTGGTGCTGGACTTGTAACACTTGTTGGGTTTAAAAACATAACAATCCCACATGCCATAATGTATTCACACGAACTACCAAAAAACACAACTGCTTTGGCATGTGGGATGGGTTTAGGAGATGGATTTAGCGATAAAGAGTTAATGAAATTTTTAGATAATGATTTTACCCTTGTCTGCGATGCTGATATTTTCCACATGCCAATACTCTTAGAAATTTTAAAAAGAAGAGATGTTGTTTTAACCCCACATGCCAAAGAGTTTGTTTCACTTTTAAAACAAACTGCTCTGGCAGATATAAGCATAGATGAGTTACAAAACAAACGCTTCTTTTATGTTGAATTATTTTGTAAAAAATTTCCACATGCCACACTTATTTTAAAAGGTGCAAATGTGATAGTAGCATCCAAAGGTAAATTTTTCATAAACCCACATGGCACTCAGGCTTTAGCTAAAGGTGGAAGTGGCGATGTTTTAAGTGGCTTGGTTGGGGCATTATTAGCTCAAGGTTATACACCACTTGAAGCCGCAAAAACTGCTTCACTTGCCCACACAAAATTGGCATGTGGGTATGAAGGAGCTGATTTTTCACTTACAGCAGATGATTTGATAGAGGGTATTTGTAAATTGTAAGTTTTGTTATGATATAAATCGTTATAATAATTTAAATAGGAAAAAAGTATGCACAAATTAAAAATCGGAAAATATGAACTTGGTTCCCGTCTTATTGTTGGAAGTGGAAAATATACAGATTTTCAAACAACAAAAGAGGCAACACTAGCTAGTGGTAGTGAACTTATCACTGTGGCAGTTCGTCGTCTAAATATCACAAATCCAGATGAGGAAAATCTAAGAGATACTTTTGCTGGAACAAATGTTAAGTTTTTACCAAATTCAGCAGGGTGTGTAACAGCAGAGGAAGCTATCACAACTTTTAGACTTACTCGCGAGGCAACTGGGATAGACTTAATCAAGCTAGAGGTTATTGGCGATACTCAAAAAACACTTTACCCTGATGTTCTTGAAACCATAAAGGCATGTGAGATACTTAAAAAAGATGGTTTTACCATCATGGCTTACACTTCAGATGATCCAATCATGGCAAAAAGACTTGAAGATGCTGGTGCAGATGCTATCATGCCTTTAGCTGCTCCTATTGGAAGTGGTTTAGGGATTCAAAATCCTTACAATGTTGTATTTGTAAAAGAAGCTGTTGGTGTACCTGTAATCGTTGATGCAGGGATAGGGTGTGCTAGTGATGCTTCTTATGCTATGGAGCTTGGTGCTGATGGTGTACTTACAAACACTGCCATAGCTCAGTCAAAAGACCCAATGATTATGGCAGAAGCTATGAAACATGCTGTAATTGCTGGTAGAATGAGCTATTTAGCTGGAAGAATAGCTAAAAAACCTTATGCAACTGCGTCAAGCCCAGTTGATGGACTGATACAGTTTTAAACTTTCACTTTATCTGAAAGATGGGTTAGCAAAAGTAGCTGACCCATATCTTCAAAAAATTTATCTACACCCATCCCTTTTGCCTCTAAAGAAAGTTTTAAAGCATCTAAAAAAACTTGATTTAATTGTGGTGAAGACTTCATATAAGCTTCAATAATCCATCCGATATTAAGTGTTTTAACCTCACCATTTATCTCATAATCTATCGAAGAACTAAGGTTTATCCCCTCAGCTTTTAAAATATCTTTACATTTTTTTTCTATATCATTCATCTATATAATCCCCATCAAATTTAACATAACTACAAACATTGAGACAGGCACGATATATCTAAGTGAAAAATACCAAATATCAAAAGCAAATTTAAGTTGAGGCCTCATAATCGATTCTACTTTTTTCTTATCAATAACAAAACCAACAAAAATTGCCATAATAAGACCACCAAATGGGAGCATAATGGCAGCTGTGGTAAAATCGATCCAATCAAATAAGTTTTTCCCACCCCAAGTAAGAAACTCTTTATAACCATCTATATTTGATAAAATCACAATTATACCAATGAGATAAAAAAACAACCCCATAGAAACAGATGCTTTAAGTCTGCTCCATCCAGATCTGTCTATAAAATATTGCACCATCGGCTCAACAAGGGAGACAGATGATGTTAAACCTGCAAATGCAAGAGCTATAAAAAATAAAACAGCAAAAATATTACCCAAAACTCCCATCTCATAAAAAGCAGCTGGTAAAGAGATAAAAACCAAACCTGGACCTTTGGCTGGACCTGCTCCGTATTGGTAAAGGAATGTAAACAACATTAAACCTGCGACTATTGCAATAGTTGTATCTAAAAAAACTACCCATAAAGTATTTTTAACAATATTTGCATCTTTTGGAAGTGAAGCTGAATATGTCATGATAGCACCCATCCCCAAAGAAAGAGTAAAAAAAGCATGTCCAACAGCTGTTACAAACGCTTCTGAGTTTATTTTAGACCAATCAGGTAAAAACATAAAATCAACAGCTTTAGAAAAAGTATCAAGCGTAGTAGCATATACAAACATTGCCGAGAGAATGATAACTAAACTAGGCATTAGTATCATATTCATCTTTTCTATACCACCTTTAATCCCTTTGTTTACAACATAAGTTATCCACACAAATGCCACAGTATGATAAAATAGTTGAGTGGTAAATCCAGTATGCAACATTGTTGTAAAAACATTTTCTGCTTCTTTTGCACTTGATGGTAGATAAAATATAGAGGTTGCGATGTAATGAAATATCCACCCAATAACTACAGAATAAAAAGTCATAATAAAAAGACCTGCCAAACCTTGAAAACCACCAAATTTCCACATGCCAGAATGCTTTGGAGCTAACTCTTCAAAAGAGGTAACACCATCTTTTCTACCCATATAACCAATGAGCATCTCAGCAATCATAACAGAAAAACCTATAAGCAATACGGTAAATAGATAGATTAGAACAAAAGCCCCTCCACCATAAATACCAGTTATATAAGGAAACTTCCAAATATTTCCAAGCCCAACAGCACTTCCAGCTGCTGCTAAAATAAAACCAAGCCTACTAAATCTAGCTATTTTCATCTAATATCCCCTATAATTGAGGTAATTATACTAAAATTTCAAAATATATAAAAGAATTTACCAAAAACCATTGACATTTTATAAGTTATTGACTATAATTTCGCCTCATTAATCAGCTTAAACGCTTTTTTTAATGTGTAGGTCGGGGTGTAGCTCAGTATGGTTAGAGTACCTGGTTTGGGACCAGGGGGCCGAAGGTTCGAGTCCTTTCACCCCGACCATTTTTTTTAAATACTTAAATCTTAATATGGTGGGATTAGCTCAGCTGGTTAGAGCACTGGTTTGTGGTGCCGGGGGTCGCGGGTTCGAATCCCGTATCCCACCCCATGATTTAAACTGATAATATAGCAAATATAGTAGCGTCCGTGGCTCAACTGGATAGAGTTTCGGATTTCGGCTCCGAGGGTTATAGGTTCGAATCCTATCGGGCGTACCATATTTATCTGATGCGTCCTTAGCTCAGCTGGATAGAGCAATGCCCTTCTAAGGCATAGGCCAAAGGTTCGAATCCTTTAGGGCGTACCACTGCATTTTTTATGTTATCAGGTCAGAAGTGACATTAAACACTTATCCACGCGGACGTGGTGAAATTGGTAGACACGCCAGACTTAGGATCTGGTGCCGCAAGGTGTGAAGGTTCAAGTCCTTTCGTCCGCACCATCAATCAAAAACAAATTATTCCAAACCTCTATTTAACTCCTTATTCAAGATTACTTCGACAGTTCCAATAATTCCAAATCATTCAAACAATTCAATCTATTTTTTTTAAAGTTCAAGCAATACAGTATCTCGCCGTGTTGCTTCAAACTTTCTGCATCCTGCTTCAAAAGCACCGTTTTCGCCTATGATTACACATTTATGTTTTGCCCTTGTTATGGCTGTATAGATAAGTTTTGTATTGTGCATAATAAAGTGTGAAAAGCTCATAGGAATTACCACTATATCGTACTCCATCCCCTGCACCTTATGGATAGTCAAAGCATAAGACAACATCAGATAATTTTTAACCTCTTCATAGTCATAGACAACAACTACATCCTCATTTGGGTAAAAAACAAAAACCTGCTCTTCATCCTCATCTATTTTAAAAAGTAAACCACTCATACCATTGTATATTCGTCGTTGGTTTGAGTCTTCCCCCTCTTTAAAACCATCCCCACTCCAAGATGTCATATTTTCATTTTTGGTATGAACAACTTTATCCATAAGCCTAAACTCTTTATTACCCTTTTTTATACACTTTTTAGGGTTTGGATTAAAATATTCCTGTAAAACTTTATTTAGATTTTGTGTCCCAAGAGTTCCCCCTTTCATAGGCGTTATAACCTGAAAATAGTTTAGATACTCTTTTATAAGTTTATTATTTAGTCTATATCTTGCTTTTTCTATGCTACTAACAACAAGATGTAATATTTCAACAATGATATTGGTAGAGTTTTGCTCCCTTACATCTCTTAGCTCATCATTTGAGAGGGAGTTTTTCATTGCATAATAGTTTTGTATATTAACCTCTATAAACTCAAAATCATCATATTTTTGTCTATATTCAGGTATTCGTCCCACCCTAATATCATTTGCTATAAGTTTTATGGCTTGGTCTTCGTGCTGTCTGTAAATCTTAGTAAGTTTTACTATGGGTACAAGTTCAAGTGATAAAATATCGCTAAGTATATTTCCAGCCCCAATTGGTGGCAATTGTGCATCATCTCCAACTATAATGAGTATAGTATTTTTTGATATTTTAGATACTACTTTTGCAAAAAGAGTAGAGTTTATCATAGATGCCTCATCTATCAAAACCACACCATAAGGAAAAGTATCGTTTTTTTCATGTTTGACCAATAGTGATTGAATAGTAGCACTTTCATACCCTGTGGTATCTGCTATGCGTTGAGAAGCTATACCACTAAGCGCACATGTCATGATCTCTTTTTTATCATATCTGGTATTTAGTAAATCAAGTATAGTTTTACTTGTGGTACTTTTACCTGTTCCTGCATAACCAACTAAAAACAAGATACTAGCTCCATCATTTATCTTCAAAACTGCTTCTTTTTGTTGCTCACCAAGCGTTAGCTCATTCTCTTTTAAAAACAACTCTATATCTTTTACAAAACCACCATTATCTTTTTTTGCTCTTACTTTAAAATCATCATAAATAAATTTTTCTGCATCATATAGCTTTGATGGTGATACTCTATTGTTTTTCATCTGAACTATCTCACCTGAGCCAACTCTCTCAACCAAAATAGCTTCATAAAAACTCTCTTTATTTTCAAAAGCCAAAAGTTCATCCAACTCTCTAAAAAGTATATTTTTATCTACACAACTGTTTCCCTGTTGCTCACAATAATTTAGCAAAACATAGTCCATCGCACTCGCTATTCGGTGTTCATCAGTTTTTTCAATACCCATCTTGAGTGCTAACTCATCAGCTCTTTTAAAACCTATAGAGTTGATGGAAGTAAGTATGTAAGGATTATCTTTTATGCGAGAACAAGGTTCATCAACATCTCTCATAGCTGTTGCAATGGTTGTTAAAAGTGTAGATGAAACATCAAAAGGACTTAAAAATTCCCCAAGTCTTCTCATAGAGCGAAACTTTTTCCAACTTGTTTGAATCTTTTTAAGTCTTTTTTCTTTTATCCCCTTAAATTCAAGCAGTTTTTCTATATCATTATCTAAAATCTCCACTAACTCCTCAGCACCAAAATGCTCAATAAGTTCAGCTGAGAGTTTTTTAGTAAAACCTTTTATGATTTTATTTAAGAAGAAAAAGAGTTCATTTTGATTTACTTTAATAGAGGTAAATTTAAAACTTCTACCATACTTTTTATGTTCTTCCCACATGCCATGAAGTGTAACAGCAGAACCTTTTATATGTGAGACATCACTCTCATAATAATTCCCACTTATTTTTTCACCACTCTTTAAAACAGCTATAAAAAAACTATCCTCTTCAAAAAGGATTTTGTCTATCTGACCTATAAGAGTTTGTGTCATTTTTCAGAGTCTATAAAATTTTCATAACTATCTAAAGCCGTAAAATTTATCTCATATCTTAAACTATCAATTTTATCAATTCGTACAGAATCTACACCTATCTCTCTTAATTTATCATAAGTTAAAAGCTCCCCATAATTTAACTTTAACACATCTCTTAATATCCATTGTCCTAAATCTCTATTTGAATAAGACATTAAAGCTTTTGAGTTTTCTTGACAAACTTTTGCTTTTAAAATCTTTTTATTAGGTAAAATCAAATCAAAAGTGTCTTTTTTTTTCATATCATCACTATAAATTAAACAGTTGTTGTTCATAATTTTATTCATCTAAAACTCCCACATTTTAAAAGATATGCTATAATTTCAATCAGTTGGGACAGATAGGGAGTGGGGACTCCCTACATGCTTTTAATATAACCGAAGTTCTAAAAGAACTAAGACTATAACAATTACGAGGGTAAGTCGCATTGTTACTCCTTTGGTTAAAAGGCTGACCCTGTCCCACCTTCCACCTCGCAACACAACCAAATCACCCATAATCGCCCAACTGAGACTTATATACTAGTGAAACTTTTAGTATTTTTTATAAAATATGACAAATTGCCATATTTTTACTAAGATTTAACTCTTTTGAGTCTCTCTTGTTCTTGCTCTTTATAAAGCTCTGCACACCCTTTTGATAGTTCACGGATTTTTAGTATGTAGTTTTGTCTCTCTGTCTGACTTATCGCTTTTCTTGCATCTAGTACATTAAAAGTATTTGATGCCATCATGCACAGATCATATGCAGGAAGTGGAAGTCCAGCATCTAATGCTTTTTTACACTCATCACTTTTGGCATTGAACTCCCCAAAAAGCATGTCTGTATCTGCTACTTCAAAGTTGTATTTAGAAAACTCTATCTCACTCTCTTTATGAACATCACTGTAGAGTGTTTTGTTGCCATCTTTATCTATATTCCATACAATATCAAATACATTATCAACACCCTGAAGATACATTGCCAATCTCTCTGTTCCATAGGTTATCTCAACTGCCACAGGATTACACTCTATCCCACCAACTTGTTGAAAGTATGTAAATTGAGTCACTTCCATACCATTTAGCCAAACTTCCCAGCCCA
>JAMOQK010000046.1 GCA_027064045.1 Sulfurimonas sp.
TGTGACCGCTGGTACCGCAAACCAGTGCTCTATCCAGCTGAGCTACGAGCGCACACCATCTCTAAAATTAAGAGGACAGAATTATATCATTTTTAGCTTAGGTAAGTATAAAAAATATTCAATTATCTATCTTTTTTAAAATTTCAGTTATTTTTTTCTCTTGTAAAAAAAGTTCTTGATTTTTTCTGATATATGCTTGTAGAAGTATTTTCAGGTCATTGTTTCCATCCATATTGAAATCTTTTGACATTTGATGTTCTAAAAAGGGAGCAAATGACTCCTCTACATCCACATCAAATCTCCGACTTCCAATATGTAAACCTAACTTTTTACTCATAAAATTAACCTACAATACTTTCTATCTTACTTATTATCTCTTCTATTTCCAAATCTTTTTTTGTATTTTCTTCTATGAGTTTTTCAATCTCTTGGTCTTTTAACTCTTTTTGTGCCTTTTCTTGAACAAGTTCATTTCTTAAAACCTCATTTTCACCTTTTATATTGTGATATTCTTGTAATATTTGTGAAACTCTAGTGTTTAATTTTTCTAAATTAGTTTGATTTTGCATAAAAACCCTTTTTATATAATATAAACATAATTTTAGCACAAAAATAGATTTTAATATTAACTATAAGAGAATTAAATTAAAATTTTGATATATTTATAATATTAATTTGATATACTTATATTTGTTTTTAAAAAGGGATTATTGAAATGAAAAAATTTATTACTTTTGTAATGATACTTAATACAATGTTGTTTGCATCTAATCATAAAGAAACAGATGCTCAAAGAAAAGCCAGAGAACAAGAACATCTCAAAGAGCAGATGGCTAAAGAGAAAAAGTATTCTAAAGAACAAAAATTTTATAATCAAGATGATTATGATTTCTCGGGGGCTGAAGTTAATCCAGACTCCGTAAAATCAACACCAGAACTTGAAGTAGATGATTTAGATATGGACTCTGTTTACGATTAATTCAATATAGTTTCTAACTCTTTTTCTGTAGAGATATATTTTATACTTGTAATCACGCCATCTTTTAATGTTGCTATGGTGATTTTATCAGCTTCTTTGTCGTTTTTGATTTTTTTAGCGATATTTTCATCATAGATTAAAAGTACAGAGAAAGGACTCTTCTTTAAATCTGGAAGTGCAAATGTATTTCTTATGATTGTTGGCATAGGGCTTATATCAGCTATAAAAAAAGCATCTCTTGTTGGAAGATAATCTTTTGGTTGTTTTGTCAAGAAACCTTTTATAGTGTGTCCTGTAGCTTTTGCAAAAGAGAAGATTAAGATTTTTGCATTGTTGTCAACTTTATGTGATTTGTCAAATTGATCAGGTAAAACAAAACTTACATGAGAGCCAATATTAAGACCATTAGTTGCATTTGCACTATATTTTGTGGCATCATAATTGTCTTTTCCGTTGATGGCAAAAAGAGTGCCTCCACCTATAATAAATATCGCTAAGATACCCAGAACTATTTTTTTTAACATATTTTTTCCTTTTTATCGTAAAGTTTTCGTATTTTATCTAGTTTTTATATGAGATTAGTTTACTAAACTAATTAATCTCATTTTTTAAAATTTGTGCTAGTTTAGAACACTCTTTAATTTTTTGTGTATAGTTTAGTTCATTTTTTAAAAGTATATCTATGAAAGCACTACCAACTATAACCCCATCTGCTCCTATGACTTTATCTTTGGCAGTTTTAGCATTTACTCCAAAGCCAACATAAACAGGTGTTTGTGTATAGTTTTTGATGGAATTTAAAAATGGTTGTAAATCTTCAGCCTGACCAGAACCTGTAATACCTGTGTAAGCAACCATGTAGATAAATTTTTTGGCGTTACTAACAACCTCTTTTATCCTGTCTTTAGTGTCTGTTGGTGCAACAAAACTTATGTTTGCAAGATTATTTTTATCAAATAGGTCTTTATACCTAAGAGCTTCTTCGTGTGGTAAATCAGGGATTATTAAGCCATTAACACCAAGCTTTTTGGCATGTGGAAGTAGTAAATCTATATTTTGTTGATAAAAGCTGTTGAAATAACCCATCCACAAGGTATCTACTTTTGGTGCTACCTCTTTTGAGATTTCCAAAAGATGTTTAAATTTAAATCCAAGGGAGAGTGCTTGATGGTTTGCTTTTTCTATGAGTGGACCATCCGCGACAGGGTCAGAAAAAGGAACTCCAAGTTCAAGTGTATCAACACCATTTTCACCAAGAGCGAGTGCTAAATCTATACTAAAAGATTTTTCTGGGTAACCAGAGGTAATATATGCTACAAGTTTTTTCAAGTTATTATTCCAAATCGGGTAATTTAAGTAGAGAATATTTTACATGTGTAAGCTCTTTGTCCTGCTTAAAATCATTAAGCCATTGAGCAAACATATCGCTCACACTAAGCAACCAATTTACAGTGTTTTCATTTACAGGTTTTGTTCTTTTTCTTAACTCTTCCAAGGCTTCTTCAACAAACGAAGCAAGTCTTGTCATAGGCTCTATCTTTAAAAAACCTGATGCTGATTTTATGTTGTGAAAAACACGAAAAAGCTCATCCACACTTCGTCTGTACATATTTGGTTTTGACAAATCTATAATCATAATTTCCATGCTATCAATCATCATAGAGTAGTGATCTAAAAATTCATCAACTATCTCATAATCAAAGTTTGCATTTAAATCACTTCTTATACCCATAAAATAATTCTCCCATTTAGTGTAATTGTATCAGTTTTTAGTTAAAATTGTGGTTATCAAAAAGAAAGAGTTTGAAAATGAATAAAAAAATGACTATATCTTCTATACAAAAAACAAAAAATGTTAGACCTTTGGTGATGATAACTGCTTATGATGCACTCTTTGCAAAACTGCTAGAATCTAGTGCTGATATGATTTTGGTGGGAGATAGTTTAAATATGACTTTTGGTGGAAAAAGTGATACTTTAAGTGCTACGATGGAGCAGATGATATATCATACAAATGCAGTTTGTATGGGTGCGAAAAATAGTTTTGTAGTCTGTGATATGCCTTTTGGTACTTATATAAACAAAGATGAAGCATTAAAAAACAGTATAAAAGTTTTTCAGCAAACTCCTGCTGATTGTGTCAAAATAGAGGGGGGAGAAGACAAAGCCCATATCATAAAATATCTTTGTGATAATGGTATAGCTGTTTGTGGTCATATTGGTTTACTTCCACAATCTGTTCGGAGTGAGGGTGGATATAAGGTTAAAGGTAAAACTTCGCAAGAACAACTTCAACTTATAGAGGATGCAAGGGCTGTAGAAGAAGCTGGAGCATTTTGTATGGTTATTGAGGGTGTAAAAGCTAAAGTTGCAGCTGAGGTTGCAAAAAGTGTTGATATTCCTGTTATTGGTATTGGTGCAGGTGTTGAGGTGGATGGACAAGTTCTTGTTTTTTCAGATATGCTTGGACTGTATGAAGAATTTACTCCTAAATTTGTAAAAAAATATCTTAACGGGGCAACACTTGTGAAAGATGCTGTGAAAAAATATGCTCAAGAGGTAGATTTAAAGGCATTTCCAACAGAGGAACATACTTATTGATGGGCGAAACTAATGGATAGAATGGTAGAGATAGAAACTTTTGATGCAGAGGAAGAGACTGTTGAGCAGACTCTTAGACCAGATGCATGGAGTGAATATATAGGTCAAGAACAGATTAAAAAAAATCTTGGTGTATTTATACAAGCGAGTAAAAAACGCCAAGAGGCACTTGATCATGTGTTGTTTTTTGGACCACCAGGGCTTGGTAAAACAACACTTGCGCTTATAATAGCAAATGAGATGAATGCCAACATAAAAGTAACTGCAGCACCTATGATAGAAAAGAGTGGAGATTTAGCTGCAATTTTGACAAACTTAGAGGAGGGTGACATTCTTTTTATAGATGAAATCCATCGACTCTCTCCTGCAGTTGAGGAGATACTTTATTCATCTATGGAAGATTTTCGTATAGATATCATCATTGGAAGTGGTCCAGCTGCCCAAACAGTAAAGATTGATTTGCCTCGTTTTACTCTTATAGGTGCTACAACAAGGGCAGGAATGCTTTCAAATCCTCTTAGAGACAGGTTTGGCATGAGTTTTAGAATGCAGTTCTACACCTCTGATGAGTTGGCAAAAATCATAGTTCAAGCATCAAATAAACTAGATAAAGAGATAGTACACAATGCTTCTCTTGAGATAGCAAAAAGGAGTAGAGGGACACCTCGTATAGCTCTTAGGCTATTGCGTCGTGTGCGAGATTTTGCTGATGTGGCAGATGAAAAAGATATAAAGCATGAAAGAACCAAGTATGCACTTGATGAACTTGGTATAAATTCACACGGCTTTGATGAGATGGATATAAGACTTTTAAAGCTTTTAGTATCTGCAAAGGGTAGAGCAATGGGACTTAGTACGATAGCTGCAGCTTTGAGTGAAGATGAGGGAACAGTTGAAGATGTATTAGAACCATACCTTTTAGCAAATGGTTATTTAGAAAGAACAGCTAAAGGGAGAAAAGCAACCAGAGCTACCTATGAGATTTTAAATGTAGCATTACCTATAGAAGAAGGGACACTTTTTTAATGAAACCACAATATTTTGTAGCCATACTTTTTGCAACCTCTTTGTACTGGATGTATCTTCTTTATTCTCCATTTTTACTGAGTATGATGATAGCCGCTCTTTTGGCAATTTCAACTGCAAATCTTCAAGAATTATTAGAAAAGTTGTTTCGTCGCAGACTTTTAGCAGCATTTGTTTCAAGTTTACTTTTAGCCATTTTATTTTTTGCACCTCTTGGTTATTTTTTAGGAACATTAAGCATAAAATTAAATTCATTAAAACCAGAGTTTTTTATAAATTTGGAGATATATATTAGAAGTTTTATTACAAATCCTCCAGAGTATCTTTTGTTTATTAAACCTTATGCGATTGATATGCTAAAAGATATAAATATAAACTCTATAACATCAAAGGCACTCTCTATAACAGGTACTATTGGTTCATTTAGTGCTTCTTTTGTAAAAAATGCTTTTTTGGTTATCATATTTTACTTTTTTGCTCAATATAATGGTAGTCACATTGTAGAGTTTTTAAAACGGGTTGTTCAGATGTCTGTTGAGGAAACAACCCTTTTAGCAAGGGAACTTTCGTCTGTTATGAGTGTTGTATTTTACTCCATCATAGTCACTGCTATGTTTGAGGGTGCTTTATTTGGTATAGTTGTGTCCTTTATGGGCTATGATGGTATTTTGTTTGGGATTATGTATGGATTTGCATCTCTTATACCTGTTGTTGGTGGAGTTTTGATGTGGCTTCCGTTTATGATTTATGAATTTTATATAGGAGATAGTGCTAGTGCGATATTTATAGCTCTTTATTCTGTTATAGTTATCTCAATCATAGCCGATACCTTTATAAAACCACTAATCATAAAAGAGATAAACAATAGGCTTTTAAAAGATGAGGACAGTAAGATAAATGAGCTTATTATTTTCTTTGCTATTATAGCTGGTCTTGCTACTTTTGGTTTTTGGGGGATGATTTTAGGACCTGCGATTACTGCATTTTTCTTAACAATTTTAAAACTTTTTGAAGCTAGAACTAAAGAGTGTGAAGTTTAAAAGTACGGCTAAAACCGTACTTTCAAGAATAAAAAAATATCATTTTTTATAGATTTCAGGATAATCATTTTTCCATCTGCGATGTAACCAAAACCACGGTTTTGGTTCTTTTAATATCTCTTTACTTAACCAATCAGTTTGCATTTGGGTAGATACTTTTATATCATTATCTTCATCATCAGTTTTTGGTGGGATGATTTCATCATAAAAAGTTATGGTGTAGTTCTCATCATCTTGAGTATGTATGAGTGTTGGTATGATTGCAGCATTAAATTTTCGTGCAAAAAAAGCTGTTGTTTTTATCTGCCCTGTTGGTTTACCTAAAAAATCAACAGTTATAGACTCTTTTTTACTTACATTTGTATCTATAAGAAGTGCGATAGCTCCACCTGATTTTAATTGCTTAAGTATCCCTCTTGTTGCTCCATGTCTCTCAACATATTTCATTTTCCATTTTGCACGGGATTCTAGAAGATAGTTCTGAAAATATTTGTTTTTCATGTTTTTATATACTATCATTATAGGCTCAAGTTCACTACTTAACATATTTGCACCAAGTTCCCAAGCTCCGTAATGTGATGTTATAAAGATAATAGGTCTGCCCTCTTGTTTAGCTTTTTTCACAACATCTTCATTTTTAAACTTTACCCTTTTTGCAATTTCATCTATGCTATAGTATCTGCCTTCCATAGTGTACATAAAATTTAGTGATAGTGTTTTAAAAGAGTATTTTGTAATCTCTTTTATAAACTTTTCATCTGCTTTGTCTCCATAGATAAAGATTAGATTATCTCGAACAACTTTTTTATACCTTGTGCTAACAAGGTAAGCAAAATTACCAAACCATATAAAAAAGCTTTTTCTAAGTTTTCTTGGAAGAAACATTAGAAATTTCTCAAATGCAAGAAATAGATAGAAACCAATCATTTTAAAAACTCCTTTGCATTATGTAAAATATCTTCTACTTGTATATCTTCAATACTAAAATCATTTTTATCAATCTTATTTATATCTACTTTTGAGGAAGATTTTATACCTATATTTATAGGAGTTTCATAAATCATTCTAGTTGTAGTTGGTCCAAAAAGAGTTATAGATGGTATGTTTTGCGCCCATGCCATGTGGGTTGGTCCTGTGTCATTTCCAATCACTAAGTCCATATTTGATATAAAAGAGATAAGCTCAACTAATGAAAGTTTTGGTGCAAGTGTTGCAAATGCCGATCTTTCACAAATCCACATGCCATACTCTTTTTCAATCTCATTTCCCCATAGTATTAAAGAATTTTGTTGTAGTTTATTGCAAAGTTTTAGTACACTTTCTTTTGGATACTTTTTACTTTCCCAAGATGCCCCAATAACTATGGCAATATCTTTTTTATCATTGGTTTTGGTAAAAACATAGCGATTTTTCAGATGTTCAAAAATGGGTTTTTTATCTAAAATCATTTTATCTGTTATCTTAAAATCAAGTCCATCACTAACCACAAAACAGTTTCTTCTAACTACATTTTCACTATAAGCTATCTTTGAAGTTGTTTTATAAAATAGCGATGAAAGTGGTTCTCGTGATGAATTTTTATCAAATCCATGAGTGTTTTTTCCTACTAATCTAGCAACGATAGCTGATTTTAAAAGTCCTTGTATATCTATGATTATGTCGAAGTTACCAAGATTTTTAAGATAAGAGATAGTTTTAAAGATACCAGAGATGTTTTTGTCTTTTTTTAGTTGCTTGAGGTTGATAGTATGAACTTTTTCTATAAATGGATGGTTCATTAAAAGTGGTGCAAAAACCTCTTCTGTTATCCATTCTATCTTGGCATGTGGAAATTCATGATGGATAAATTGTAATACAACAGCAGTATTGATGATGTCTCCAAGAGCTGATAATCGTACGATTGCTATTTTAGTTATATTTTTTTTCATTGGCGTTATTTTAACATAGTTGTTTGTTTTCTTAATTCTAAGATAACTTCTTTTTGTCTGTTATAAACATATTCCATTAAGATAGATTCAGTTGTTGTGTCTTCTTCTAAATTGACAACTATTTTACAAAACTCTTTATCACATATGGTAAAAATGACTTTTGCTTTTGGTGATAGTTTTATATATCCATCTTCTGAGCTTTCTATTGGTAGTGTAAATCCTAGTGTTACTGTATCTGCTTTTAAAGAGGCTATTCTCTGATATAGTCTTGTTTTTATGGCAATAGAGGTTATAGATATATCAAGTATTTCACCGCTTAAAGTACCACCACCATGGGAGATTGTAATAGGTGTTCTTTGTGCGCATGTTACACGGCTGTATTTTCTTGCATTTGCACTTCCTTGTATAAATCTAAAGTTTTTAAGTTTTGCAAATTTTTTATTAAAATCTATATATGTGACATCAGCAACAATGTCATGGGAAAAGCCTGAAGATTGAATAACAGTGCTTTTTTCAAAGTGCATCACTGTTCCTTGAAGTTGTGCATAAGTAACATAAATTTCTTGTTCTGTTTTTTTTGCAATTACAGAGGAAGTGTTTATGCATAAGCCTTTATATATATTTAAAAGTTTTATGGGAACTTTATTTGTAAATGTTGTTTGTAAAAATATGTCAATAGATCTTCCTTCATCCAAATCTTCATCTACATTCATAACTCTATGGATTTTTTGAGTTTCCAACTCTTGTTGTGTTATGCTTTCGGTTGATATTTTTGAGATAGTTTTAAGAATTGTATTTAGTTGTAAATCATTTACTTCAAAAGTATAAAGTCCAATTATAGGTTTGATTTTTTGTTTGCTTGTGTAAGATTTAATATATGTGTGAAGTTTATTTGCCTGTTCTGTAAGGGTTGGAAAATCTAAGTTTGTAAATAATATTACATAAAATTCATTGTCATATTGAGCTAATAAAGTGTGATTTTTTAGTTTGATTTCTACCTCTAAAAGCAAATCTCTAATCGCCATTTCTATATCATATTCACTCCAATCCTCTTTTAGATTTGACATGTTTTCTATCTGAATGGTCGTGATACCGAGTAAACTTTGAGATATGCTTTTTTCTAAAACTTTTTCCTTTAAAATCTCTATAAAATAGATGTGATTTTTGATAAAACCAATTTCTGAGCTGTCACTATCTTTATCTTTGATTATTTTTTCAATATAGATAAATGTTTCATTACTAAAATTTGAGGTTTTGCTTTTAATGTTATATTTTTGTTTTTGTGAGCTTAGTGTTAAATTGTCTTTTAAAGAGATGTCGTTTGCTAATAGATTTTTCAGTTGAAGTTGTGAACATATTTTTGAAGTTACATCAGCTAGATTATTGCACTTAAAGTCATCATATATTTTTTTAGAAGCAAAGGTTAGTTTATCTTTGTTAAAAATCATAAAAGAGCAGTCATTTACAACAGTTTTGGCAATATTTTCATCTATCTTGATGTTTTTAAAGAGTGTGATTTCTTTTGTTATTGTTGAGATAATTTTAGGTACATCATGCTTTTTTGTAAAAATAGTTTTAACACTCAGGAGGGATGCCAGTTGAAAAAGAATTAAACTGTGTGCATCATTTGTGAAAAAATAGATTAAGTTTTCTTTTTTATCTAAAAGAAGTTTTTTTATATCTAGTAAAATAGATTTTTCTGCTTTATCTATCTCAACGAGATAAACATTATCATCCTTGAGTTTTGATATATTAGATATATCTATATGTCGGCAGTCTTTAAAAGCACTTGTGACTTCTGCAATCTGTTTGGATATGGTTGTTTTAAAATAAAGATGAATCAAAGAACAGCCCCTTGTGCTGAATTATAACATAAGTACCTATCCAAAAAGAACACCAATTATCAGCGATAAGAAAACAGTTCTAGTGATAGGCAGATTTTTGAAGAACTAACTGGTTAATTCAAGAAAATCTAACGA
>JAMOQK010000047.1 GCA_027064045.1 Sulfurimonas sp.
TTCAATATCCCATCTTTTCATAAATGGAAAGGTATAACGCTAACACCACCAAATGCAAGATGGGCGCCACCAGATGGCTCAAAAAATTACGCCCAAAATATAAGCTATAAAAAATAAACTATCTATACACTCCATAATGTAAAACATCTTTAAGACTACTTGAATGTATTAGATACATAACACCAATCAATTCTTCATATGCTAAAACTCTCTCCAACTCCACTTGAGTATGCTTGTTTAGATACAAAGCCCATAATTTTTGCTCATTTGTGAAATTGGACTTTATATCTAAAGACACAGCTGAATCATTAATAGTCTTCAAATCTTTCAATCGCTTTTTTATTCTTGTGAGTTCGTATATGTAAGTTTTTATTTTTTGTTGTCTATACCTATATGCAGCAAGAGCATCTTTTAAAGTTTCTTGTGATTTTAGATGTTGTAATTTTGCTTGGGTTACCAACATAGTATTTTGGATTTTTTCCAACTCTGCTCTTTTTGATGGAGTAGATAACGGGATTTTTGCTTCTATCCCTACGAGTGTTTGTCTTTGAGAAAGATACATTTTCCTTGTTCCTGCATAAACATTAAGCTTTAGTTTATCACTCCACTGTTCTGTTAAAAGTTTTTTATCTTGCAAAGTTTGTGCAAGTTTTAAATCTATATTTTCTTTATCTAAGGTATCTAATAAAATATCTTCATCTATAGTTTTCGTATATTCTATCTCATTTAAAAGTACCCACAGATTTTGTGGAATTTTAAGAAGAGTCATATTTTTATACATAAACAGTTCATCTTTTAACTTTTGTATATTCAGCTTATAGCCATCATAATCATACTGAGTTATCGTACCTGCTTTAAATTGTTGTTGTGCCTTTTTTAAGTTATTTTCACTCACTCTTAATTTAAACAATAAAGATGAAACAATAATACTATTTTGATATTTTTTTATCTTTAAAAGTTCTTGTTCATGCTTTAAAACCTCTATATTCTTAATAGTTTTATAAAAATTTATCTTATTTGTTATTCTATATTTTTCATTTTTTCTTTTATTGTCATAATAGCCCTGATCAAATATATCAAATTCCAATCTTACATCATATGCTGTATCACTATTTAAAGTATCGTATGCTGTATTTGCTTTAAGATAAAGACCATCAAAAGAACCACCACTTTCACTGTTAAAAGTATCTCTTGCGTCTTCATTTTTAAATTTTTTATCTCTGCGTGAAAATCTTTTAGACATAATCTCTTTTGAGATATATCCATTATCATCAAGCATCTCTACATTTAAATTATCAACAGAAGCTTTTGAACTTTGCCGTGGAGTAAAAACAAACTCTTTTTTAGGCATCTTCCGTACTTTAATCTTATTTTGATTTTGGAAACCTTGGTTTGGTAAGTATCTTCTTGCACCATCACAAGAAGCAACTTTTGCATTTTTATATCTTGATTTTGTCAAAGGAACTAATCTCAAAGCATCATCATAACTTCTAAATCTTCCACTATATATAAAAATTTTATTAGATACAACTTTAGTAGATGGATAAGCTATGTCATCTAAAATTTCATATATTTTTCCATTATTTTTTGGAGTTAAACTAATTTCATCAATATATATACAATAACTTTTAGAAAAAACTAAAGTTGGCAAAATAATTACAAAAATAGAAAGTATATTTTTCAACACCACAAAACACCTCTTGTAGATTTTGTCACATTGTAACCCAGGACAACTAAAAAATTCATAAACATATGTTATAATTCGCCAGAATTCTGAATTTGGAGTACAAAAAATTGAAATTTTATCTGTTATTGTTAATGATTGGGCTAAATCTTCAAGCTAATTATTGTATTCAGGTCATTACCACGGATACAAGTATGGAGAATTTTATAATAAAAAGGGCATCCTCTGAAGAATACTCCCCTTTTAGTGATGTAAGAGTTGAGAGAATAGGAAATTATTTAGTTCTAAGAATTGGTGACTACAAAAGCTATAGACATGCTTCTTCTGTTGCACGACAAGTTCAAAAAACCGAACCTGGTGCATATGTTAGAAAATGTAATTTCACTAGAGCAAATGCACTATATCTACATAACAATTCGCAAGATGACAACAACTACTATAGAAATAACAATTATAGAAACAACAATGAACAAAGACAAAAATACACCACTCCATCTTACCCATCATATAATAAACCTGAGCCTAATATAAACATCATCGAAAGACGAAATACAAGACGAAGCACAAGACGAAACATAGACACAAACAGACAAAACCGATACAAAAAGGACAAAGAAGAACTTTCTTACAAACATATAGACCGTGATAATTCACTATGGAATGACTGTAAAAAATGTTTTATCCCTGTTTATGAGGAAGAAGATGATACACAACAGAAACAACCTAAACAACAACGACGACAGCAAGTAAAAACTGATACCTTTTGGGAAGAAGATATTCCAGATTTACATGAAGATACGATTCAACAACAAACTACACCACCAAAACAAAAAAGAAAAAAACCAAGAAATAAATTTAATATAGATGAACAATTTTTACCATAAATTTATAAAATAAAATTAAAGAGTCAAACGACAGTGTACGAGAAGATAATAAACTTTATCTATAGCCATTTTGCTACAAGAGCCCTGATGTTTTTTACTCTTTTAATTATCACATACCTTTTAATTAGCTCCCAATACAATATCAAAACACAATTTGTCATAGGCTATGGAGCTATGTTTTTTATGCTTATCATATTACAATTTAAAGAACTTTCACCTAATATAATTTTATTTGTTAAATTTGTTGGCTTTATTGTGGTTATGAGGTATCTGTATTGGAGAACATTTGAGTCTCTGACCTATGATGGTTTTTTAGATTTTATTGGTGCACTTTTATTATATTTTGCAGAAGTTTTTGCCATTATTATCTACCTTCTAGGGATCTTTACCTCTCTCAATCTATTAAAAAGAAAATCTATAGATTTAGAAAAATATCCAAAAGAGATTTGGCCAAAAGTTGATGTACTTATACCAACATACAATGAACCACAACTTATCATAGAAAACACTGTTTTAGCCGCTTTAGCCATGGACTATCCACAGGATAAATTTAATATTTATCTACTTGATGATGGTGGAACAGATCAAAAATGCAATCAAAAAGATGAACAAAAAGCTCAAGAAGCAAGACAAAGAAAAAAAGATTTAATGAAATTTTGTAATTTTACAGGGGCAAACTATCTTACAAGAGCCAAGAATGAAAATGCAAAAGCAGGAAATCTAAATGAAGCTTTGCAATCTATTGATGGTGATTTTATCCTGATTTTAGATACTGATCATGTTCCTGCAAAACAATTTTTGAAAAAAACAACAGGCTGGTTTTTAAAAGATGAAAAAGTATTTTTAGTACAAACTCCACATGCCTTTTACAATCAAGATCCAATAGAAAGAAATCTTAGAATGGGGGATGTCTCCATCAGTGAAAATGATATGTTTTATAAAAATATTCAACTTGGACATGATTTTTGGGAAAGTTCATTTTTTTGTGGCTCGGCAGCAGTTTTACGCCGTTCTCTCATAGATGAATTGGGAGGTATAGCTGGTGAAACCATTACCGAAGATGCTGAAACTGCCATTAAATTGCATGACAGAGGGTATAAAAGTGTTTATATCAGTGAGCCTATGGTTAGAGGTCTTCAAGCTGAAAGTTTTGATGCACTTGTTATACAAAGGGTTAGATGGACACAAGGGATGGTGCAGATATTTTTACTTAAAAATCCATTCACTTCTAAAAATCTGAAATGGTATCAAAAAATTAGCTATATGAGTGCTAGTTTTTTCTGGTTTTTTGCATATTCTAGAGTAGTTTTCTATCTGGCACCATTGATGTATCTCTTCTTTGGTTTGCGTGTTTATAACGCCAATGGAGTGGAAATGTTAGCTTATGTTATACCTCATATGAGCATGGCAGTTATGATGTCATATTTTTTATATGCAAAAGTAAGAAATCCTTTTTTCTCAGAGCTTTACGAAACTATTTTATCTTTTTTTACCCTTCCTGCTATTATATCTGTACTTAAAAACCCAAGAGCGCCAACTTTTGATGTAACACCAAAAGGGCAAGAGATGGTAAAAGATCATATCTCGGATTTAGCTGTACCGTTTGTCATTATCTTTACTTTTGTTGCACTAGGCTTTGTAGCTTCTGCTATCAGACTCTATTTATACCCATTTGAGTATCAAGTGATTTTAATGACTACAGCATGGAATCTCTTAAATATATTACTTCTTGTTGCTGCAATAGGTGTAACTAGTGAAAAAAGAGAAATCAGAAAAAGCATTAGAGTACCACTACACTCAAAATGTAAAATAATTTTAAAAGACATAACATACAACGGCACTATAATAGATATAGGTGAAGGGGGATTAAATATTACACCAGAAAACTTCGATATTGATTATGAGAAGATTTTAAATAATGCACAAAGCGTTGAGATAGAGTTAGGAGATATAGATGCAAAACCATTTAAAATACCTTCTAAGTTTTTAAGGTCATTTAACTGGGGCAAAAGGCTTGTGTTTGTTTTTGAGGATATGGAATTTAACATCCCACTTCGTCAAAAGCTAATACAAATTATATATGGAAATACAACTAAATGGAAAGAGATAGAAAATACAAAACCTATCATGTCTCCACTTACTAGTTTCATGTTTATAATTAAACAAAGTTTTAAAAATGCGATGTTTATAGATGCTTATAAATTTACTTTTGATAAGCTAAAAAATAATTTAAGACTGGGGAAAAGCAAATGAAAATTATACTAATGGTGATGATACTGATTTTTAATCTTTATGGTCAAAACACAAAACAAGAGGCGATAGAAAAATTCGATTTAAAAGATGGGACATATCTACTAAGAATCCATTTTAATTATCTAAATTCATTTGAGAATACAAAAAGGATAAGAGGGTTAGATGGTTTTTATAAGCTTAATTTTCCACTTCCTAGCAAATGGGATGTAATAGATATTAATGGATATATAAAATACACACCTTCTATACTACTTCTAAAAGATTTATCATCTGCAATCATTTCCTTTAATGATGTAGTTATCAAACAATTTAAAATTTTTAATTATCAAAATAGTGGAATTAAATTTAAAATAGATTCCTATCTGTTACATAATAATAATAAATTACAATTTGAAGTGCTGCAACACTATACATACAAGTGTGAAGATGGGGCAAATTCATCACTCTGGAGTGATATAAATCTAGCAAAAAGCTATATAGAGTTACATGTAAAACCACACCCTATCAAAGAGATGATAAGCTCAATAAAAACAGACATTTTTGATAACAAACAATATTCCGTAACACCTCTTAATTATGTGATGCCCAATAAAGATAAAAAAACACTCAAAAACTTTGCACTCTTTAGCACTATTGCTTCTTCAAATTTAAAATATAGACTAGAAAAAATAAAAGTATCAAATAAATTAGACTTAAAAAACCATAACCTTATTATATCTACAAAAGAAAAAGCAAAAAAAATTCTCTCAATCCTTGGTGACAAATATATAACAGATGAAAAACCATCATTAAGCATGTTTTTTAATTCAAACAACTGTAATGCTTGGCTAAACAAAGATTCATTTGCAACAATAGAAGCAGATAAAGGTATAAAAATTACCAAAGAAGGTGCTTTATTTGGAAAAAGTCTTTATCTTAATAAAACAAAATTAACTTTAAAAAATTTAAAAATTAAAAATAGTGATGCTGTTACAGTTGCATTTTGGTTTAAACCTCAGGACTCTCGTCGCCTAGTTTTATTTGGATTTAAAAATTATTCATTAATGATTTTTGATAATTATATTGGCTTTAATACAGCCAATAAAGACCTTTTTGGATCAAAATATAGATTTAAAAGTGGTAGATGGTACCATATTAGCGCAACTTTCCATAATGGGACAGTAGATAAAAACTCTATCATCATAGATGCAAAAGTACTTTCCATGAAACAAATATCAAATAACTATGTACCAGATAATGCAAAATTAGCACAAACAGCATATCTTGGTAGTTCAGAGTCTGCTAAAAATATGCTGTGTAAAGGTTATATCGATCAGTTTTATATGTTTGACCATGCTATAACATCAATAAGTGCAAAAAAATTATACAGTTATTCATTGGAACATAAAAAATACAAAATTACAGAGTCTATATATCTTGATGACAAACTAGCACATGATATTAATGTAATTCAAAATCCTTACAATATAGATAAAGCAATTATAGTTTTAGCACCAGAAAATGAAAAAAAACAAAGAGAAGTAATTTATGCTTTATATAAAAATGACTTACAAATGTATACCCGACAAGGCTTAAATATTGAAAAAGTTACCATCCCAAAAAAAGCAAAAGCGTACAGCTCCAAAAAATTCCTTCCACTTGATACAAAGATATACTTTAAAGAGTTGGGCTATAAAACAAAACTTTTAAAAGGTAGATACCCTCCAAAGATAAATCTAAAATTTAAAGTCTATCCAGATAACTATTTTGATGCAAAAGATAAAATTAAAACAAATATCCATTATATACTTCCATCTGTAGTAAAAAAAGATTCTGTTATAAATACATACATTAATGGGATTTTTGCAGATCAAATAGATATTCTCAAAACAACTCAAGAATCTAAAATAAGTATTGCGGCAAATAAACTTTTCAATTTTGAAGATTCTTCAGATATGCCTGCATATCTGATAGGAAAAGGGTTTAATGAATTTCGTATTGATTTTTCTCTTATCCCTATGAAACAAGGTTCTTGTGGTATTTTCAATACAGAAAATCTAGTAGCTTCTGTACTAGATGATTCTTACATCATCTTACCATCATCTAAAAAATGGATAGAACTTCCATATATGCAACTTATTACAAGTGCGCAATATCCATACTCTATCTATCCAGACTTACAAGATACAGTTATCTATCTAGCAGACAATAATTACAAAACCATATCTAGTGCTATGAATTTTATATTTTTCTTAACACAGGAGCTTGGTTCTTATCCAAATTATCTAAAAATAACTACAAAACTCAATGATAAAGATAAAGAAAAAAACATTGTTGTTTTTGGAACTATATATGATAAAAAACTTCAACAACTTAGCAAAAATGCACCTGTGACATTTGACAAAAAATTAATGAAAAAGGACTACCCATACATTAAGAGATTTGTAGAACATAAAACTATCATAAATAAAGACAGAGTTAAAAAATACAGATTTAAAACATCCATGAAAGAAACAAATTTAATTGATGATACAATTATAATGCAGATGTTTAAATCTAATTTTAATGCAGATAAGACTATATTGATGTTTAGTGCAAACACCCCAAGTTGTCTCGATAAAGGTGTTAGTTCAATCTTAAAATATAAAAATAGAAACAAAATCTTAGGTGATATGGTCATCTATAACTACCAACGAGAAGATGGGATTGCATATAACATAAAAGATAAGTATATTGTATCAAAGCTTGGTTGGTTAGATACTATATCTCTTAAAATTGGAGCAAATCCTGTTGTTTATATAATATTTTTTATATTCCTACTAATCATATTTGTTTGGATTGTAAGTACACTTCTTCGTAAATTTAAAGAGGAACACCATAAAGATGCTGAATAAATTGTTGTTTGTTTTTTTTCTTATTATCGCTTCTTTAAATGCTTCATGGGATGAATATAAAACTCATTTCATAGCACAAGATGGTAGAGTAATAGATAGAATAAACAACAATATTACACATAGTGAAGGTGTTGGATATGCTATGTATTTTGCTATTAAAAATAATGATATGGATTGTTTTAAAAAGATTCATATCTGGTACAAACATAATCTAACTAAAAATAAATTTGGTCTCATAAGTTGGAAATGGGGGGAAGATGACAACAATTCATGGCATCTGTTAGATAAAAACAATGCAACTGATGGTGATTTATGGATAGCTTATGATAATTTACTTGCATATGAATTAACACATAAAAAAACTTATAAAAAAGAAGCTATACAACTTATAGATAAAATCAAACATCATCTAATACTAAAACACCATAACAAAACATACCTACTCCCTGCTAAATTTGGCTTTGAAGACAACAATAGTTTCGAAATCAACCTTTCTTATTATTCTTTTTTTATTTTTGATAAATTTTTAAAATATGATAAAGATGATGTTTGGAAACAACTAAAAAAAGATGGTATAGAACTTCTATACAAAGCCAGATTTACACCTTTACATCTAAATGCAGACTGGATAAAGGTAGATAAAAAAGATGATAAAATTTCTCTGAGTAAAAATCATCTCTTTGGTTTTGATGCAATACGAATCCCTTATAATATTTTGAAAAGCAACATAAAAGAGAAAAAAAAGTTATTGTTACCATATAAAAATTATATAAATAGCATGAAACAAGCTAAAGTTATTTTTGGAATAAGCGATTTAAAGGATGGTAGGATTAGTATCTATAATTATTCATATGCCCATCTATCTATTTATAATATGCTAGATAATTATTTTTATAATACAAAATCTTTTACAAAAGATATTAAAAAACTACAAAGGAACAATAAAGATGACTACTATGCGTATTCAATATATCTTTTTTCTATTATTAATTAGTGTTTTCTCACATGCCAAAGATGTCGATTTAACTTTTGAAGTTTTTCATGCAGAAAGAAATTACATGGATATAGCCAGACAAAAAGCTTATGAACTAAACAACGAAGGCTTTAACTGTTATATTTTAAGAGGTAAAGTCAACCTATCATTACGATGTAACGATTCTAAAACAACTCAAGAAATGCAAAACAATATAAATCTTTTCGATGCAAAAAAAATCAAATATACAATTATCAACAGAGAGCTATCAACAGATACAACAAAAACTACAAAATATAAAAGTCCAAACGAATTATATTTAGGATACCGTGCATATAATAATAAAAACTATAAAAGAGCTTTAGAAATATTTAGATATAACTATGAAATGGAAGATACTTTTAAACATGCCTACGCTTATGCTTTGGCGCTGATTAAAGTTAACCGATACAATAAAGCATTAAATCTTTTAAAACCCTACGCAAAGAAACCAAAAGCCAAACAACTATATAAAGATACGGCTATCTCATACATATATTGGGAGATACACAAAAAAAACTATGCAAAAGCCAAAATATTAACAAAAAAATATAATTTAACATCAAAAATATTTGATATAGATTATACACATGCCCTTGATTTAGTAAAAGAAAAAAAATATAACGAAGCAAATACTATATTAAAACCTTATTTACATAAATACACAAAAGCAAACAATCTTTTCATAGACAATATAATCTCTATAGCATCAAAGCCTTATGAAAATAAAGATTATAAAAAAGCTCTTAGTATATTGCAGCCATATAAAAATAATTCTACAAAAATTAAAAAGTTTTATGATGACATTAGGTATAATCGTTCTTTAAATAATGGATGGCTACTCCTAAATACCAATCCAAAATCAGCACTAAGTGCATTTAAAAATTCTTGTACAATAAAACAGGGATATGATTGTTACAGTGGGATGATGTATGCTTACTATAATTTAAAAAAATATGACACTTCATTGTACCTAGCAGAAAAATTATATGCTTCAAATCCAAGCGATAAGCTATCCATAATGGCTATGAGAATCAGTTTAAAGCTTAAAAAATATAATAATGCAAAAAAATGGTACGATAAAACAAAAGATAAAACCAATATAGAAAATCCGTACTTAGTTGATGTGTTTTTAACTATTGACAATTATATAAAGGAAAAAAAATATACACAAGCACAAAACAATATTGAATATCTTAAAAAATTATATCCACATAATAATAAAATTTTAGCAAAAGAGATGCGATTATATCTAGCACAAAAACAATATGACAAAGCAGATGAGATTGCACAAAATATACTAAAAACAGACAAAAGTTCCTCAGATGCCAGATATACCATAGCAGTTTATGAATTTGAAAACCAAAAATATGCAAGTTGTTCATCTGTTTTAAGAGGTACAAAACTAACTCAAAGATACCAAATCGACATGCTTTATAAATGTGATGCCTACAGTGCAGTAAGCCACAAAGATATGAAAAGTGCAATTAAAAGCATAGAGAAAATCAAAAACGATGAACTAAAATTTGTTTTTTATTTAGATGTTGGAGATATGTTTACAAGTATAGATGACCCACATGCCATAGAATCCTATAAACAAGCAAAAAAATATAAACAAAATGATATAGACATAGAGATGGTATATCTATATTCATTACAAAATTTTAATAAATATGAACAACTAGACAACGAGCTGTCACTAGCCTATAAAAAATTTCCATCCCAAACAAAAGAGCTTAATAGATTTAGAAACTCCTATGAAAAACAAAGACTATACAGTTATTACAAAAATAAAAAATATAAAGAATGCTACGAATATTCAGATACTATAGCAAAAAGACAAAACAATAGAGAAACTTATAGACTTGGTGCTTGGTGTGCATATTCTGCGAAAAAATATCAAAAAGCTAAAGAAGAATTTGCAAAAGCAAACTTACTATTTGGAGATAATTCTAAAGACATATATGCATATGCCCTCAGTGCCTACAAACTAGGTCTATACGATAGAGCAACACAAGCACTAGATAGGATTAACAAAGTAACTGATAAAAAAGAAAGAATCCTAATTGCAAATCTATACACTGATTTACAAGAACAACAAAAATCAAAAGAAATTTTACTAACTATGAAAGACTCAAAAGAAAAAGACAAAGCATTTGTCAGCCTTAATAAAAGCCATACGAAACTCTCTTATGAAAATTCTGCCTCAATAGGTATGTCTTATCAATCGCAAGTTGGGGAATCTGCAAAGAACCAATTTGACAAATATATGATGCCGATAGATTATGATTATTACGATATAAAAAATGATTTACATATGTACTTTGATGGTGATTTAATGTATCTCTACAATGGTTCATTGGGATCTAAAAACAGTGATTATCTTGATTATGGGTTTGGAACAACAACACAAAAAGATGCTATTTCAAATGATGTTGGCTTTATGCCAAAAATTGGTGTAGATTATAAAAATATCAGAGCGATGATAGGCACAACCCCAATAGGTACAAAAATCTCACCTGAACTTACATGGCTTTTATCTGGATATATCAATAGTGACAATTGGACAGGTAGTCTTAAATTTGAGCAAAAAGAGATAGATGAAACAATGCTGTCTTTTGTAGGTGAAACCGCTCAAGAAGGTAACTATAAAAAAGATTGGGGGAGAGTTGTAAAAAGAGGTGGAGAGCTTGGAATTAGCTATGATTCTCTCATAAATCTATCTCTAAACCTTGCGTATTATCCTGAAATATTTGGTGAAAATGTAGAGGATAACAATGAGATGAAAGCAACTCTTGTAGCTATTTACTATCCAAAAGTAGAGGATATATCTTATCTACAAGTTGGAGCGATAGGAGTATATGATAGTTATGATAAAAATTCAAATCTTTTTACATATGGTCATGGTGGCTATTTTTCCCCTCAAGAGTTCTTTTTAGGTGGATTGTTTGCCCAACTAGGTGATATAATAAACAGAGATTTTTACTATCAAGCTAGGTTTGCCCTAGGTTTTGAAACATATAAAGTCGATGATACAAAAAAATTTCCATTAAATGATGGTGTTGTGAACTCAAATAGCATTGCAACAGGCTATACAGATGATGGAGTTGACTACCAAGCAGCACTTCAATTAGGTTACCAAATAAATAAACATTTTGACTTTATATCTGGTTTTTCATTAGAGCATTTTAATGACTATTCAACACAACAAGCATCATTTGCTATTTTATATAGATTTGACAAAAGAATATATACACCTTTTAATAGTTTTTATCTAAATCATAAAGTAGATCAAATAATCCCAAGATATGAAATAGCAAAATAATATATTTAATAATAAAAGGTATAATGTCCATCTAAAAAAATAAACACATAGGTATCTTATGAAAAATAAAAAATTTATCACTTTAGGCTTTGCTTCTGTTGGTGTAGCGGTAACTTTACTGTTTTCTTCAACACTTTTTGCTAAAACAAATGAAGATAACACAAAAAAAGAGGCTTCAAGGCTTCAATCTCTAGCAAAATTTACAAAAGTCATCTCCATAGTAGAAAAATATGATGTTGATGAGATTACGATAGAGGAACTTATAGATAAAGCTCTTGATGGGATGATGAAAAATCTTGATGCACACTCAAACTACTTAACTCAAAAAGATTATAAAAAACTAAAAGTTCAAACGAGTGGTGAGTTTGGTGGGCTTGGTATCACAGTTGGTATAAAAGATGGCGCATTAACTGTTATAGCACCACTTGAAGGAACTCCTGCAGATAAAGCTGGTTTAAAAGCTGGGGACATCATACTAAAAATCAACAAAGAATCAACACTCAATATGACTATAGATGAAGCAGTCGCTATCATGAGAGGCAAAGTTGGGACTCCTATTGATTTAACTATTGTAAGAGAAAATGAACCAAAACCTCTAAATATACATATAGTAAGAGGTGTCATAACTATACAGTCTGTTTATGCAAAACAAATTGGTAAAGATTTATTATATATTCGTGTAACTAGTTTTGATCAAAAAGTAGCCATAGATGTAGCAAAAGAGATAAAAAAGAAAAAAGCAACAACCAAAGGAATTATCTTGGATTTAAGAAATAATCCAGGTGGATTGCTTGATCAAGCTGTTGGTCTAGTTGATATTTTTGTAGATAAAGGAACCATAGTTTCTCAAAAAGGTCGTCATAAAAGTGATGATATTGTTTATTCTGCTTCAGCAAGTAAAACTTTAACAAAAGTACCTATGGTAGTTTTAGTAAACGGTGGAAGTGCAAGTGCCTCTGAGATTGTCAGTGGTGCATTACAAGATCACAAAAGAGCTGTTTTGGTTGGGCAAAATACTTTTGGAAAAGGTAGCGTTCAAGTTGTTTTACCAATCACAAAAACAGAAGCTATAAAACTTACAATAGCGAGATACTATCTACCAAGTGGAAGAACTATTCAAGCTGTTGGCGTAAAACCAGATGTAGAGGTTTTTCCAGGAGAAGTAAAAACTCATAAAAACAACTTTTCACTAAAAGAAGCTGATTTGAAAAAGCACTTGCAAAAAGAATTGAAAAAAGTTGATGGGAAAAAAGAAGATAAAGAAGATAAAAAAGAAGATAAAGATATAATTACACCAAAAATGTTAAGCAAAGATATTCAACTAAAAGAAGCTGTTGATATTATAAAAGCACTAGTAATAATAAAAGGATAGAGAAAAGATGCAAAAAAAAGAGTTACTTTATGAGGGAAAAGCAAAAAAACTTTTTTTAACTGATGATGAGAACCTAATAATATCAGAGTTTAAAGACGATTTAACAGCTTTTAATGGTGAAAAAAAGTCAAGTGAAGCAGGAAAAGGTGCGCTTAACAATAAAATATCTACAGAATTATTTAAACTCTTAGAGGAAAATGGTATTCAAACTCACTTTGTAAAAATGTTAGATGACAACCATATGCTTCATAAAAAAGTTGATGTAATTATGATAGAAGTTATTGTAAGAAATATTGCAACAGGAAGCTTAACTCGTAATCTTGGCATAGAAGATGGTACAGTTCTTCCTTTTACCTTGGTTGAATTTGATTACAAAAATGACGACTTGGGAGATCCAAAGTTAAATGACCAACATGCCCTTATCTTAGGTTTAGTTGATTATCAAGATGAACTTGATAAACTTCGCAGAATGGCGAGACAAATTAACGATATACTTCGCCCATATTTCTTAAAAAAAGGTTTAAATCTTGTTGACTTTAAACTTGAATTTGGAAAAGACAACAACAAAAACATCATCTTAGTTGATGAGATAAGTCCAGATAATTGCCGTTTTTGGGATGTAGAAAGTGGTGAAAAAATGGATAAAGATAGATTTCGTCAAGGTCTTGGTGGATTAAGTGTAGCTTACGAGCAAGTATTAAATAGAATATTAGAAAAATAGGAAAAAAAATGAAAGCAGTAGTAAATATATCTTTAAAAGCAGGTGTTTTAGATTCTCAAGGTAAAGCAGTTCATCATGCACTAGACTCTCTTAATTTCAACAATGTAAATGATGTGCGAGTTGGAAAACAGATTATCCTAAAACTAGATGAAACAGACAAAACTAAAGCTATGGCAGAAGTTAGAAAGATGTGTGAAGATCTTTTGGCAAATACTGTGATTGAAGACTACGATATAGAGCTATCATAATGAAAGTTACAATTTTACAATTTCCTGGTACTAACTGTGAATACGACACACAATATGCTTTTGAAAAGTTAGGAGCTACAACGGAAATCTTATGGCACAAAGCTGATAAAATTCCAAGTGACACAGATTTACTTGTTGTTGCTGGTGGTTTTTCCTATGGAGATTATCTAAGAAGTGGTGCTATTGCAAAATTTTCTCCTGTTATGAAAGCTGTAACTCGCTATGCAAATAATGGTGGAAAAGTTCTTGGGATCTGTAATGGTTTTCAAGTTTTAACAGAAGCTGGATTACTTCCTGGTGCATTAAAAAGAAATGATGGACTTCACTTTATCTCTAAACACCACAACTTAAAAGTTATCAAAAATGATAATATTTTTCTTAAAGAGTTGGCATGTGGAGATATTTTAAATATACCAATCGCACACCATGATGGAAATTATTACATAGATGAAGATGGTTTAAAAGAGTTAGAACAAAACAATCAAATATTATTAAAATATACAGACAAAGATGGAAATATTAAAAATCCAAATGGATCAGTTGATTCTATTGCTGGAGTTTGTAATAATAATAAAAATGTATTTGGTCTTATGCCTCACCCTGAAAGAGCTATGGAATCACTTCTGGGTTCTGATGATGGTATCAAAATGCTAAAAGGATTTGTCTCAGCGTGAGAAGGTTACTCTTTGTAAGCTTATGTTTTATCATAAGTTTAATGGCAAACGATTTTAACACCTCTGAAATATCTGATATAAATCAGAGTGTTGAAATCCCCCACATGCCAAAGGTTTTGTATCTAAGTTATAAACAAAGCCCAAAGAGAGTATTAAAAGGGGAGATATTTCCCATAACTATAAAATCTTTATCTACTGTTGAAGACACCATAGACATCACTTATGATTTTTCAAACTATTATGGGTTAGAACCTTTAGGAACTACCCCATATAGAGATAGTGATGATAAATATTATTTTGATACTTTTTACTTTTTAGTAACTTCTAAAAGTGCAAAACTTCCAGATATTACCGCTTCGCTAAGAACATATGATGAACAAATATATAAAAAAACAACTCTTGATGGTTCTATCTTAAATGTCATCACTTTAAATCCAAAAAAAGATTTTTCAAATATCATTGCTAACTCTTTTGAGCTAGAAGAATACAAAACAACTAGCTATGATAACCAACACAATATTATTGTATTTGTCGCAACTGCAACCAACTGCGATATAAAATCACTACACTTCAATAATGTATATAAACAAGGAGTAGAATCTGTATCTGACAATTACTTTGATTCTAAAATCACCTACTATATCGTAATAAATAAAAAAATTGAAAACTTTTCTTTTTCATACTTCAACCTCAAACAAAACAGATATTCTCGCTTAACAATCCCTATAATAGTCAATGATGACAGTGTCACCACGCAAAGTGATTTAAAACCAAAAGACCAGTCTCGTGAAAGACTAAAAATGTTTATAGCTACAGGAGTTGCTTTCATTGGAATCATCTTGATATTGTGGAGAAAAAGATACATATATCTAATTTTCATCTTAATACCTTTAGCGTATATCGCATATATCGGTATGCCATCAAAAGAACTCTGCATAAAAGCAGGTTCACAGATACATCTATTACCAGTAGATAATGGAACAATATTTGAGACAACAAAAGAGGTAATCCATCTTCAAAAAGAGGGAAGTGTAAAAGAGTTTGTAAAAGTAAAACTACAAAATGACAAAATAGGCTGGATAAAGAATGAAGATATTTGCTCATATTAATTGGCTTTATACTACTATAATCATTTTTATATCTTTAGCTCTAATGATAATTTTATATTATCTAGTTCCAAAACCATACTCCAGAAAAATTGCTGCTTGGGTTATAAGATTAACTACATTTTTCTCTATTGAAATACAAGGCAAACAGGACCCCGATGCACAGATGTTTTTAATAAATCATCAAAGCGATTTAGATATAGAGATAATTGAAGCTATAACAAAAGATGATTTGGCTTGGGTTGCTAAAAAAGAGCTTTTTGAAATTCCCTTTTTTGGTTTAGCATTGAAACTTCCAAACGATATTGCAGTTGAAAGAGAAAGTAAAACTTCTCTTATAAAACTTCTAAAAGATGCTAAAGAGAGAATTAATGCTGGTCGTATTATAACAATGTTTCCTGAGGGAACAAGATCTACAAAAGGTAAAATGCTCCCCTTTAAATCTGGTGCAAAAATAATAGCTGATAAATATAAGCTAAAAGTACAACCCATTGTACTAATGCAAACTGCAAAATATTTTGATACAAAAAAATTCTATGCAAAACCAGGTAGGATAAAAGTGATATTTTTAGAATCATTTACTGCAGATAAAGAGGATAAAGATTGGTTAAAAAATTTAAGAATAAAAATGCAAAAGGTATATGATGATGAGTTGGCAAACAATCCTAGCCATAGGTAGTGGTGGTTTTATAGGGGCAATACTTCGTGCATATCTAAATGGGGTTATCTCCCAAAGAGTTCCCCACGAATTACCATTGGGTACCCTTGGAGTAAATCTTATCGGTAGTTTTATTATGGGAGTCCTGATAGCCTATTTTATGCACTCAACACTTTTTTCAGTTCATGTAAAATCATTTCTATCAACTGGTATTTTAGGAGCTTTAACAACCTATTCAACTTTTGCAATTGAGAGTTTCTTACTCTTGGAGGGGGGAAGTATAGTCTTAGGATTGAGCAATATGCTTTTAAATGTTGTTGGTACTGTTTTTATGGCGGGAAGTGGTTATTTTTTAGTAGAAAAAATTTTTAGATAGACACTTAACTTCATCCCCACACCATGATGCTAAATCCATATCATGAGTTATAAGTAACATCCCCATATTATCAAGATTTCTCACTAACATCTCCATAACTTCAAGTTGGATAACATTATCTAAAGCTGAAGTTGGTTCATCAAGCAAAAGCAAATCTGGTTTCATGAGCATCGCACGAAGAATAGAAGCTCTTTGGAGTTGTCCACCTGAGAGTTGATGTGGCAATTTTAAAAGTAATTTATAATCAAGATTTATCTCACCCAATAATCTTTTCATATCATCTAGGGGTGCTACATCTTTTATCTGGTTTAGAAGTGTGTAACTTGGATGAAATGAGCTGTATGGATCTTGAAAAACTTGTGATATTTTTTTAGAAGCAAAAACACTACCATCTGATGGTTGCAAATTACCAAGTATAAGTTCAAAAAGCGTACTTTTACCTACCCCACTTTCCCCAACTATAGCTTTTATTTGACCTTTTTTAAGAGTAAAAGACAAATTTTGAAAAAGTAAAAAATCTTTTTTGTAACCAAAAGACAGATTTTTTACCTCTAGGATGTTATTCATCAACCTTTGTTTAACTCATGATAAAGTTTTGCAAGTTCCCTATAAAGTCCCTCTGGTTTAATGTCAGAATTTTTCTCCCATATTTTCTTCATTACAACATTATCCTCATCACCATTCCAAATTTTTATATAAGAACCATCTTTATATCCATTATCCTGACGAAATTGATTTAAGATATTTTTACCGACATAAAGCCTATAAAGTGTTACTAGATTAAGACCACTCATCACAACTAAATCAAAAAATTCAGATATAAGTCTTTCTAAATCAAATTTTTCTTTAGAAAGTGTCAAACGGATAATATCCTCAACTTTCAACATCACTTCATCTTCAGTAGCAAATTTAGTAGTTTCTATATCTATCTTGGAAAAACTCTCAGACTGAGATATATTTATAGCTAAGTCTTCTATACTACCTTTCATATTATGAGCATAATCTTCAATAGCTAAACTCATAATAAAATGCCAAACATCTATAACTTCTATCTGTAAATTTTCCCAATCTGGTGCTTGATGGATACTTTTCCAATGTTTCCAAGAAAAACTATCTATCATCTCAGCACACTCCATATAGATACACCTTTTCCAGTTTATCTTTTTGCCATTTTTAGTAACACCTTCTGTCCATTTGTCACCATTTGTAGCATCATTAAGTTGAGCTTGAAGCTGTAGCATTAGTAATATCTTATCCATAGAAGTTAACCTTATTTTTAATTTACTAATTTTATCTAAATATGGTAATATTTCGAAATGAAAAGAATTAACTGTAGAAGATGTCAATACTATTTTGTTACTTGGGAAAAAAACAAACCCCACGGTTGTAAAGCTTATGGTTTTAAATCTGCTTCTATTCCATCACTTGTAGTTTTTCAAAGTAGTGGTAGTGAGTGTTCTATGTTTAAACCGAAGACTTCTGCCAAATAACTTTTTTACCAAAACCAAGCCTATTATCTGTCATTTTAAAATAATTTACTTTTATTTGCCAAAGTTTAGGTCTCATTAGCTTGGCATGTGGGAATGTTTTAAAATATAACTTTTTTAATCCATCATCTTCTAATTTAAAAAACTTCCCCTTAAATTGAACCCCCTGAATTTTACCAACTGTTTTAGTCTCTAAAACTATATTTCCTGCTATATTTTGATTACTCAATATATGTTTTATATGTATTGTATCTTCAGAACTCGCTACAATAAAAGATAATTTTTTTTCATCATAAGCATAAAAAAGGCTACAAACACTAAGCTCTCCAAAAGCTGATGTAGCCAAACTCAGTACATGATGCTTACCTAAAAAGCTGTTTATTCTCCCTAAATCTTTATTCATCCACTCTGCCAAAAAGGTACTTCTCAAGTCCCTCTGCATCTTTTATATCTCTTTTATCAAGCATAAGCTCTGCTAGTTCATCATGTCTTAAAATATCATATATATCTATAGCACTTCTCATATGATAATAGCTTTTTATAAAGTCCAACAGTGTTAAAAAATTATCTGTTTTTTTATGTCTAGTTTGCTTATATTCTTTAAATTCATCCCAGTTTATCTTTAGCAATCCAACTCCTTTAATCCATTTTTCAATTATTTAAAGCAACTCTTTAACTTTATTAGCCAACTGCTGTGGTAAAAGTCCCAAAGATTCCTCTACAAGTTTTGTATTTCCATGAGTTATAAACTCATCCCCATACTCAAAACTTTTTAATTCAACATCTAAAATCTTTTCATCTGCTAAAAATTCTAAAATAGCACTTCCAACTCCACCCATCTTTGAACTATCTGAAAAAACAAACCATTTTTTATGTTTTTGAGATAGATTTCTCAACATCTCTTTATCTAATGGTTTTACAAATCTCAAATCAAGTATGCCCACATCTTCATCTAAACAATTAGCTGTTTCATAAGCACGACCAACACCATTTCCATAACCTATAAACAAAATATCGCTTTTAGTTGAATGTAGAAGTTGTGATTTTGCCAACTCAAAAGGGATAGATTCTGGCAACTCTGTTTCTCTAAATGAACCTCTAGGGTACCTCAACGAACATGGATGTTGGTAAGAAGCTGCAAATGCCATAGCTTGATGAAAACTTCTTTCATCTCTTGGAGCAAATAAAGTCATATTAGGTATAGCTCTTAAAAAACTAATATCAAAAACACCTTGATGAGTCTCCCCATCTTCACCAACTATCCCTGCCCTATCAAGCGCAAAAACAACTGGTAAATCCATCAAACAAGTATCATGAATAACTTGATCATAACCCCTTTGTAGAAATGTAGAGTATATGGTACAAAAAGGTTTAAATCCCTCTTTTGCTAAAGCTGACATACTTGTTACTGCATGTTGCTCTGCAATAGCCACATCCCAAAATCTTGTAGGGTATTTTTCCATAAGAGGACTCAAGCCTGTCCCACTTGGCATCGCAGCAGTTACACCCACTATCTTCTCATTATTATCAGCCAAATGGAGTAAAGATTCTGTAAAAATTTGTGTTGCACTTTTAGTAGATAATTTTTTTAAACTATGCCCATCACTAAGTTCAAAAGGACCTACTCCGTGCCATTTTTCCTCCTTACCCTCAGCTATCTCGTAACCTTTACCCTTTATGGTTTGAGTATGGATGATAACAGGTTTACCCAAATCTTTAGCTTTTTGAAAAATCTCTATAAGATGACTTAAATTGTGTCCATCAACTGGACCTATATAGTTTATCCCCATCTCCTCAAACATCATACCTGGCGTTATAAGCTTAAGAGACTCCTCCATCCTTTTGGCAATATAGCGTGCACTATCTCCAAAATTATCTACAAAACTCTCAGTGTGCTTTTTAAATTTTTGATAAAACGGAGAAGCCATAGCAGAACTTAACATCCTGCTTAATGCTCCTATAGGTTTTGCAATAGACATCTCATTGTCATTTAGTATGATAATCAATGGATATTTCCTATCGCCTAGTTCATTTAATGCTTCATAAACCATCCCAGCAGTCATACTTCCATCGCCAATTATCACAACAGGAACTCGCTCACCCTGTTCACCTTTAAGTGCTATCGCTTTTGCCGCACCAACACCCAAAGAGATAGAGGTTGAACTATGTCCAGCTACAAAATAATCATCCTCACTCTCATTAGGTTTTGTGTATCCACAAATCCCATTAAATTGACGAAGAGTATCAAACTTCTCCCATCTATCTGTAAGAAGTTTATGTGCATAAGACTGATGAGATACATCAAAAATAAATGGATCTTTTTTAGAATCAAAAACTTTATGCATAGCAACAATTAACTCTGTTGCACCAAGAGTTGAACTTAGATGGCCACCATTTTTACTAACAACTCTTAAAATTTCATTTCTAATATCACTACAAAGATCTTCCAATTTTTCTATACTATATGATTTTATATTCATTAATTTATACTATCCATAACTTATTTATTCATTTAAAGCGGCTTTTTTTACTCTTTCAAATCTTTTTGAAATTTGCGCATCTATATTTCCTGCATCACTAATAGCGATCACACCACCCTCACTAACAGCACTATCTGATAAAATCTCAACATGTTCTAAAGAACCAACACTTTTTGAGATAACCCCATGATCTTTTGGATTTACTTTAAGCTTGATTTTTGAAGCACCTTGAAGTTCTTTAATAAGTTCACTACCTAAAACTTTTGCTATCTCTGAAGAGTTATGACTAAGTTCAACTTGAACAACCTCTTTAGCTATATCTAGTGCTGCATCTATTAACTGAGATTTGATTTTTTCCAAAGCTTCTTCAAACTCTTTTGCACTTTTTTCCAAGGTTGATACAGAGTTTGAAAACTGATTTAAACCATTTTCATAACTCATTTTAATCTCTTTTGTAGCCTCTATTTTACCAGCTTCAACACCCTCTTTATATGCAATCTCTTTCTCTTTTTCTAAATTAGCTTTATACTCTTCCTCTTTAGATTCCAATTTCATCTGAAGTTTAATAAAATTTGATGACATCTCATCTGTTTTTTTCAGTAACGACTCTATGAGAGAATCTTTAGAACTTTGACTCATAGCACTAGAATCCACATCACTAGCTCTTGCTTTTGGATGATTATCTTTTGTATATTTTTCCTCTTGAACACCACTATCACCTTTTACAAGAGTTGATGGTTTTCTTGACAAAACAGATAAAACTTTAAAATTATATTTATCCACAGAATGAGCTAATATATTATTTTTATCTATTATTGTTGCCATTATCAGTCAATCATCTCTTCTGTTGAACCCATTTGAATTGTTCCTGCTTCAGCAAGTCCATTTACAATTTCAACAATTTTTCTCTGAGCTTGTTCAACATCTTTCATTTTAACTGCACCAAGGAATTGCATCTCCTCTTCAAATGCTTCTCTAGCTCTTTCACTCATAGCAGAGAAGAATTTCTCTTTCAACTCTTCAGGTGAAGATTTAAGTGCTAACATCAGCTCAGCTTTATCAACAGCTTTTAATGTTTCTGTAATTGCAGTTTTATCTAGTGTTACCATATCTTCAAATGTAAACATCATATCTTTGATGAGTGTTGCCAACTCTTCATCCACTTGTTCAATCTGAGCAAGAGTTGATTTAGAACTTTTAACACCAAGACGGTTAAATACATCCGCAACAGCACGAGGTCCACCAACTTCAACTTTATAAGAAGCAAGTGACTCAAGTTTAGATTCAAGGACAGCAGATACTCTTTTAATAACAGAAGGGGAAATATCTCCAAGTTTTGCCATCCTCATACTCACTTCTGAGCGTAAATCATCAGGAAAAAACTGTAAAGTATCAGCAGCTTCAGTGGCATCCATATGTGCTAAAATCAAAGCAATAGTTTGTGGATGTTCATGTTGAATAAAATCTGAAAGTTGCTGAGGCTTGATTTTTGAAAGATAAGCAAAGTTTTGAGTATCTTGCATACTTTTTGAGAGTTTATCTAAAACTTTTTTAGCTTCATCTGAACCAAGAGTTCTATAAAGAAGTTCCCGTGCATACTCCATACCACCAGCAGTAAGATATTGTCCAGACTGAAATATAGCATGAAATTCTTCTAAAACTGCTGTACCTATTGCCTTATCTAATGTTCTATTCCCCGCTATATATTTTGAAATCTCAGTGATAGCATCAACACTCATATTTGAGAAAATAGCCGCTGTAGCCTCTTCACCCAACTGAAGCAATAAAACAGATATTTTTTCAGGTAAGTTCATCTCATCAAATGTCGCTTGTTGCGTAGGAGTTAATTTCATCGCTTATCCCTCTTTTTTATTAGATGACATATTAGCTTCCTCTGATAAAAGTGCTTCTAAAAGTGAAGCAATCTCTTCAGGTGCATCTTCTGCCATAGCTTTAACTTTTTCAAGTAAAACATCATGTTTGAGTTCATCTTCGTTAAACCCTTCACCAACACCAAGTTGATCTTCAACTTTTTTCCTCATAGCTTGAACTTTTTCTATCAAGTCTTCCTCTTCTTCATCATCTATCTCTAAAATAGGCTTATCTAAAGTCTCTTCCTCTTTAGATATTTCAAGCATTTTTTCTGCAAATGGGGAGATGGCTTTTTTGTAAACAATAAGAAGCAAGATAAGAACAAAGAGGTATTTAAAGACACCAGAAAATGGTGCAAGGTAGGTTTCACTAAATGAAAGTACTTTAGACACTCCATCTTCAGCTTTAGATATATTATCTCTTTTAAACTGTAAGTTTTTAACACTTATTTTATCACCTCTTGCTTCATCTATACCGATAGAACGACTAACTAAAGAGGTCAATGCTTCTAAATCTGCCTGAGCCAATGGTTCATACTCTAGTTCATCAGTAGAAGCTCCATCTTTATCAAGTTTATTTTTATACTTTCCATCAACTATAACGGCAGCTGTAATCCTTTTTATACGAGCAAATTGAGATTTTGTGGTTGATACTGTTTTACCAACCTCATAGTTTGTTGTACCTGTACTTTTTGAATATTTATCAGTTTTTTTATTACTTTTAAGACCTTGAACTGGTCCAATATTACTTACAGTACCTGGTACCCCACCAACTTGAGAAGGGGTGCTACCCTCCCTTTTTTCCTCACTTGTTTGTTCACTTCTAACAACATTTTCTGGATCATAAACTTCAGAAGTTGAATTTTTGATAGAAAAATCATAATCAATAGTTACCTGAGCTACAACCTTTTTATCTCCACCAACAAAAGGGGAAACAACTTGAATAATTTTCTCTTGCTTCTTTTTTTCCTCTTTATTTTTGTACTTTTGTTGCACAGATGAAAGTTCACTCATTTGAGCCATCTCATCTTCATCACCAAGTGTTTCTCCATCACTATCTACAATCATAACATCAGATGAACTCATTTTAGGTACAGCAGCAGCAACCAGATTTTTAATACCCCTCACCTGTTTCGGTGAAAGTCTTCTTCCATCAACCAATTGAACCATAACAGATGCACTTGGAGCTACATTTTTAGCTACAAAAAGTGTCTCTTTTGGTATTGCCAAACTTACACTTGCACTCTCTATTGGAGACAAAGCATTAATTGTACGAGACAGTTCCCCTTCTAAAGCACGAAGATATTTAATATCTTGGTCAAACTTAGTTGCTCCAAATTCTTGAGTATCAAACAACTCAAAACCAACACCACTATCTTTTGGGATACCTTGAGCAGCTATAGCAATTCTTTGTTTATAAACAACATTTCTTGGAACTTTGATAATATTATTATCTTCTATTTGATAAGGTATATTCTCTTTATCTAGTTGCTCTACCACTTTTGCTGCATCAGATGAACTAAGAGAATCAAAAAGCACAACAAACTTGCTATCTGTATTTTTATTTGCAGTATATACAACTAAAAAAATCAAAAAAGCAACAATACCAACAATAGCAGTAGCTATAATAATACGCTGTTGTTTGGTTAATTTTGCATATAGAACAACAAGCTGAGAAAAAAGTACTTTAAAATCCATCAAATTCCCACTATCTAATTATATAAACTCTGAAGCTAGTTCAAAAAAACGACTATTTTGCTCATTTGTGCCAACGGTAACTCTAATTGCATTCATCCCATAACTACTTAAATCTCTAACTATCATCCCTTTTTGTAAAAGTGAGTTAGAAAGTTGTGTCGAATTTTGATTATTATTCAAACACAAAGTTATAAAATTTGTATAACTCTCAATTATATCTATTTTTTTCTTTTTTGCGAAATCTTCATAGCGTTTCATCTCTTTGAAATTAAGAGCGATACTATTGTTTACAAATTCTTCATCAGACAACGCAACACTTGCAGCTTCTAATGATAATGTTGTGATGTTAAAAGGTGGTCTAAGTTTGTAAAGTTCTTTGATGATTTTTTCATCTGCCAAACCATAACCAACTCTCATCCCACCAAGACCATAAGCTTTTGAAAATGTACCAAGATATATAACATTTTCATACTTTTGGATTAACTCTTTTGGATTTAGACTTTTTGACCCATCTTTAAAAGCAGCATATTCCATATAAGCGCCATCCACGACAACCAAAGTTTCCCCATCTATTTTATCTAAGAACTCAAATATTTTATTAACATCCAAGGCATCACCAGTAGGATTATTTGGCGTACAAAGAAAAATAATATCTGGATTTTCTTTTTTATAAAGCATATAAAACTCATCTAAATCATGTTTTTGAGATGAAGTACGGATAATCTCACTTCCCACATGCCGAGCATAGATTTCATACATAGCAAAAGTAACGCTATTTATAAGTATTTTTGAATTTTCATCTGCTTTTGCGTGCATCAAAAACTCTATCACTTGATCACTTCCAGAACCTATAATAATATTTTTATTTTCAACTTCAAATCTACTACTCAAAGCATCTTTTAATTTTATCATAGAGTCATCAGGATAAAGCGCCATATTTGCTACAATATCTTTAACCGCTTCTTGAACTTTTAGCGAACAACCATAAGGGTTTTCATTACTTGCTAGTTTTATAATATCTTTAGGTTCTATTCCAAACTCACGAACCACTAATTCTATTGGCTTTCCAGCTTCATAAGTTCTCATACTTTGTAATTTTTTATTAAATTTCATCTTTTAATCTTCACCTTTTACATAACTTCCAAGCCAAGTTACTTCACCATTATGCTTGGACAATACTTTTTGAACTTTTTCATCATCTATATGCCCATAAAAATCTATATAAAACCAGTAACCAAAACCACCTTTATCTTTTGAAGGACGAGACTCTATCTTAGACAAATTTATATTTTCATTGTCAAAATCTTGTAAAAAATGAACCAAAGCACCAGCTTCAACAGCATCTTTAAGTCTTACAAGAATAGATGTTTTATCATGTCCACTAATACCATTTTTAAAATCACTCAAAATGACAAATCTCGTAGCATTATCATAAACATCTTCTATGTTTTCATACAAAACAGGGATACCATAAAGTTTTGCTGCAATATGGGAACAAATAGCAGCAGAAGTTTCATCTTCACTTGCAAGTATCGCAGCTTTAGCAGTTGACTCAACAGGAATCTGTTCAATATTCATAAGCCCATACTCGTTCAAAAACTCTCGACACTCTCCAAAACCTTTATCCTTAGAATAAATCTTTTTTATATCTTTTACATTTTTAGCTTTTGTTGCAAAAGAGATATGGATAGGCATATAAAGCTCTGAAACTATTTTAACCTGTGCTTTTGCTAAAAGGTCAAGTGTTTCACCAACTACACCATCTCGCGAGTTTTCTATCGGAACAACACCAAATTTTGCCCTACCAGCCTCTAACTCCTTAAATACTGCTTCAATAGAATTAAGTGAAACATACTCACTCATAGCACCGAACCTACTCTCAGCAGCTTGATGTGTAAAAGTACCCTCTGGGCCAAGATATGCAATTTTTTCTGGAAGTTCTAAGTTTCTTGAGACGGCAAAAATTTCTAAAAATATAGCTTCAATGGCACTTTGATTTAAAAGTCCACCATCTTTTTTACTTATCTGAGTCAATCTTTCAATAATATCTCTTTCTCTTTCAGGTCTATAGATAGCACCACCAACATCATTTTTAATCTTACCAACTCTCTCAACAATTGTCATTCTTTCGTTTAAAAGTTTTAATATTTTATCATCAATATTATCTATAGCTACTCTACAATCATCTAAAGTTTTCATAATCTTTCCCCTTTATTTTGCAATCTCTTTGAGAATATCTCTTGCATATCCCCATATACAAAATCTGGTTTTAACTCATCTTTTAACAAAGGAACTATCTCATTAGCCGTTTTATATTTTCCACTTGTTACAAAAATAGTATCCATACCCAACTCTTTTGCTCCACCTAAATCACCTTTTACATCATCGCTTATCATCGTTATATCACTAAACTCAGCAGATGATTTTTGAATATTAAGTAATCTTAAAGCTTCTTCATAAAATGTGATACTCGGTTTACCAACCACATCATAACTCACACTTGTAGCAAACTCAAGAAGCTTTAAAATTGCTCCAACACCAGGGTATCTTTTGTTGTTTTTAGCGTAGATAGAAGTCTCGTGCATCCCAACCAAAGATGCACCACTAAGCAAAAATTCTATCATCTGAGCATAATCATCTGAAGTAAAATCTTCTTTAATTGCTACTAAAACAGTTGATGGATTTTTGTAATCAAGCACATACCCCATCTCCACTAAGGCATCTAAAAACTCTTTAGCACCATAAGCGGCTACTGCACTTTTTTCTACACGAGATTCTAAAAGCATCAATGGATCTAAATACTTATCAAAGCTAAAATTAAAACCTATCTCTTGAAGATAATTATAAAAATCTATACTAGCTTTTTTAGTGTTATTGGTCACTATCATAAATGGAATCTGTTTTTTATTTAATGCCTCAATAAACTCTACAGCACCATTTATAGGTGTTTTGTCACTATCGCTGATAAGAGTTCCTTGAACATCAATAAAATACAATTTTTATTCCATAAATTCTAATTCATTTGCAACTAAATCTTCAAAAGTTTCCCTTTTTCTGATTAGTTTTGACTTACCATTACTTATGGCAACCTCAGCACTTCTACCCCTCGTATTGTAGTTACTTCCCATCCCAAAACCATAAGCACCAGCACTGTGTATAACTAACAAATCATTATGATTTAACTCTACTAAGTCGTAGTCTTTGGCAAAAAAGTCACCACTTTCACAAACAGGACCGACAATATCAACCTTTCTTTTATCAGTTTTATTGTTAGTAACAGCTTCTATCTTGTGATAAGCACCATAAAGAGCGGGACGAAGCAAGTCATTCATAGCTCCATCAACCACTACAAATTTTTTCTCACCATTTTGTTTCTCATATAAAACTTTTGTTACAAAATATCCAGCATTGGCAGTTAAAAATCTTCCAGGCTCACAAATAACAGTTAAATCAAGACCTTTTAAAGTACCTAATATTGCCTGAGTGTATTCATATGTTGGGATAGTTTTTTCATCTTTATAAGTCACACCAAGTCCACCACCAACATCAAAAAACTTTAATTCTATATTTATATGAACAAGTGAACGAACCAAATCGGAAACTATTTCAGCAGATTCATAAATAGGCTTCAACTCTGTAAGTTGACTCCCTATATGAAAATGTATCCCCACAGGGTCTAAAAACTCAGAATTATTTGCTTTTATATACATCCTCTTAGCAGTTGTAATATCTACACCAAATTTATTATCATGTAATCCAGTTGAGATGTATGGATGGGTTTTTGGATCTATATTTGGATTTACTCTGATACTTATTCGGGAAACTTTATTTAGCTCTTTTGCTATAAGTTCAACACGACCAAGTTCAGCTTCACTCTCAACATTGATATAAAGTATATCTTTTTCTATCGCTTCACGAATCTCATCATCACTTTTTCCAACACCAGAAAAGATTATCTTGTAACTAGGTATTCCAGCTAAAAAAGCTCTGCGAACTTCACCAATGCTTACACAATCAGCTCCACTTCCCATCTTTGCAAAGTGTCTGACTATACTTAAATTTGAGTTTGCTTTTACTGCATAACAAAGTATAGATTTTCTAGCTTTAAAAGACTCTTTTAGCTCATTATAACGCTCAGTCATATAATCTAAATCGTAAACATAAAGTGGAGTTTTATACTTATCTGCCAACTCTCTAAAATCAATCATAAAAATCCTAAAATATTTTTAGGTTATTCTATCTAAAAAGTGCTTTTATGTAGCTAAACGATACTTTCTCCACTGCCTTAAAGCTATCAAAAACAATATAAAGACAGGAAGCAATACCCCAACTTCACTTGGAATCGTTTTATTATTTGATAGCTCTGCCAATGTAAATAAAATTCCCCAAACCAAAAGTGTAGATAAAATTGCACCAAAACTAAAAAGAGAAACATTTAAAAACCTAACACTAATGGGTACAAAAAAGAAAATTATCACTATCAGGCAAGGGACGAAAAATGGATATATAAATATCTTATATAATGCACCTTTTATGCTAGATATATCTATATTTTGCTTATTGAGCAATATAATTGCATCTATAGCATTTTTAATGGTAAAGTTCACTTTGCCCTCATACACTTGATCTAACATCTTTGGACGAAAACCTTTTAAGATTTTTAAATCTTTAGAATTTTCAACTTCAATACCAAGTGAATCAAAGTCTATTTTATCTGGCTTGGTGATAATATCTGCATCTTTCATATGCCAGTAACCACCCCTATAAAATGCTTCTTTAGCTAAAAGAACCTCTTTTAAAGACCTACCTTTAACTAAAAAAACTCTAACTCCCTCGGCTTTTTCTTGCAAAGGTATCATTTTTGAAAAATATATATATTTATCTTCATATACAAAAAAGAGGTCTCTTGTAGGGCTTAAATACTCCGCATTTTTACGAATATTGTTTGAAAACTCATCTGCTCTTGAAAAACTAGGAAGGGCATGTAAAGATATAAAAATCAAAATAATTGCAGTAGATACAACAACAAAAGGTTTCAAAATATCTACCCTTGAATACCCCAAAGAGAAAAAAGAAACGAGTGCATTTGAACGGATAAGAAAAATTTTTGTAGAGATCATACCAAAGACTAAAGCAAGAGGGAGCAACATATCTATAGCAAAAAAAGCTTTATACACAAGATATATAACAATCAAATTGGCAGAATGTGAAAGTTTTGAAGCATTTTCCATATAATCAAAACCAACTAAAAACATCACCAATGCCAAAAGAATAATAAGAAAATATTTTATATAATGAACTGAGATATATTTAAAAGCTAACATAGTCGCTATTTTAGCTGAAATTTTTTAACACTATATTTAGAACTTGTGTCTTCTAGTGAATGTTGCAATAAAAATTCTATTGCATCGCAAGTGTGAGAGATCCACATGCCAAGATGCTTAGATTCAACTTCATTAAAATCACCAAGCACATGCGAGACAACTTCCCCTTTGTGTTCTGGTCTTCCTATACCCATACGAACTCTTATATAATCTTTTGAGATTTTTTCATCTGTAGATTTAAGTCCATTATGTCCACCATGTCCACCACCTTTTTTAAATCTTAATGTTCCAAATGGCAAATCTAAATCATCATGTATTACAACAACTTCATCAATCTTATAAAATTTCTTAACACTAGAGATAGAATTTCCAGATAGATTCATAAAAGTAAGTGGTTTTAATAAAAAATGATTTTGAAATTTAAAAAGTTCACCTTCAAAAGATGAGGAGGAAAGCTTAGCAGCATTAAAGCGAGATATTAACTCATCAATCACCATAAAACCAATATTATGGCGATTTTTTGAGTAAGCTGACCCTGGATTACCAAGCCCAACTATAAGCATCTATTTAGCTTTAATAATACTTAGAACAGAAACACGATCAGAATCTGTAAATGTAACATTCTCGATTTTTGCTAAATCACGAACAAGTCTTGAATCACCAACATCCATTGGAGATACATCAACATTAATCTGATTTGGAACATTTTCAATTGCTGCTTTTACTCTTAAACGAGGTTTTGCCATATGTACAAGACCTTTATTTTTAAGACCGATAGCATCACCTTGAGGTACAACCGGAACATGATAGTGAGTTACAACACCAGGTTGTGCTACCATTAGATCAACATGTAAAAGCTCACCTGTAACTGCTTGAGATTCATATGATTGAACAACAACATCCATCTCTTTACCATCAATACTAACTGGGAATGCTAAAGTCTCTTTGTTACGAACAGTACGGATATATTCATTCATTTTGAATGCAGCATTGATATTCTCAAGCCCTTTTCCATAGATGTTTGCAATCAGATAACCATCACGGCGAAGCGCTTTTGTACCCTTCTTACCAATACTCTCTCTAATTATGCCTTCTAACATATTAAATCCTTAAATTAAAAAATAGGTGGAATTCTACCTAAAATAGCTTTAAAATCTATTTAAGTTCAAAAACATCATCATCTTGGGTTATTTTAGAATACTCATTTTCAGTGCTATTAGAGTTTTGGCCAGGTTTACCATCGGTTAGACCACTAATCCTAAGTTCTAAATCAGATGCACTTGTTGCATAATTTTTCGCTTGTTCTTTAGATATAACACCATCACTGTAAAGTTCAAAAATTGACTGATCAAAACTTTGAGATTTATAATGTTCCTTACCGTGTTCAATCACATCTTTTATCTCATAATCTCTATTTTCCATAATCAGTTTTTCAATAGTAGGAGTTCTCACTAAAATTTCCATAGCAGCTCTTCTGCCACCCTCAACAGTTGGTATAAGTCTTTGAGATATAATCCCCTGAAGAACACCAGCAACAGAAAGTCTAACACGATTTTGTTCCTCAGTTGGAAATGTAGCAATAATACGATTGATAGTTTCTTTTGCATCTACCGTATGTAAAGTTGAAAAAACCAAGTGACCAGTATCAGCAGCATGAAGTGCAAGATTTATAGTCTCTCTATCCCTCATCTCCCCAACTAAAATAATATCTGGATCTTCACGAAGAGTTGCCCTTAATGCATTACCAAAAGAGAGTGTATCTTGACCTACTGAACGCTGATTAATAATACAACCTTTATCTTTATGAACAAACTCAATAGGGTCTTCAATGGTTATAATATGCTTTTTTCTTGTAAAATTTATCTCATTGATAATTGATGCCAAAGTTGTTGACTTACCACTACCAGTAACTCCTGTCACAAGAATAAGCCCTCTCTCTTTTTGAGTAAAACTCTTCACCACATCAGGAAAGTGTAACTCCTCAATAGTTGGTATTTTTACAGGAATTACACGAAAAACTGCTGAAACTCCATCCATTTGAAAAAAGATATTTACACGAAAACGGCTAGTTTCGCTAAAAGGATAAACAAAATCTATCTCTTTTTTTTCAACAAACTCAGCAAATCTACCCTTTAAAATCTCCTTTGCAAAAGTAAGTGCATCCTCTTTTTCAAATATTCCACCAGCAAACGGAACAATATTCCCATTAATCCTTGCACGAATCACAGAATTTGATTTTATATGAAGGTCACTCCCCCCTACCTCTATCATCTTTTTAAGATAAGACCGAACTTTCTTTAACTGTTCAAAAGTCAACTGACTTACATCTACCTCGTTAGTATTTGTTATTATTCTATCTCCATTCATAATGACTCCAATATCTCTTTAAAAGCTTTTTTGAAAGCTTTTAATCCATCTGAAATTTGTACTTGAATAACCTCATTAAGATTAATTCCAACATCTTGCACTTTTTTTAAATGTTCTTTTATAACATCTTGTGATATAGGTAATACTGCATCTTTATCGCCACTCTTATAAAAAGCTTTTATTGTATCTATTGGGGCAGTATTGACACTGTTATATGCTAAAAGTTCTTTAACATAATAATGTGCAGGAAGAGAATCATCTTTGACACCCGTACTTGCAAAAAGTACCCTGCACCTATCAACTTTCATTTTTTCAATAGCTTCATATATTTTAGAAGTATTATATATCCCTGTTAATCCAGTATCTACTCCACATTCACTAAGTGTTTTATCTATAGCTCTGTCTATTCTACTGACAAAAACACTAATCACAGTATCTACTTTTATTTCACTCTTACTTAAACCCATTTCAAATGCTTTTGCACATGCCACAGCCTGTTCCCTTGAGAAGACAAGTGTTGCATTTACAGGAATTCCACATGCCACAAGTTCCTTCATCGCTTCATATCCAGCTTTGGTTGCCGGAACTTTTATCATCACATTATTTCTACCTATTGTTTCAAAAAGTCTTCTTCCCTCTTTTATAGTCTCTATCGCATCATCACAAAGATATGGATCAACCTCTATACTTACATATCCATCATCACCTTTGTCGTGAAGTGGTTTTAAAATATCAGCTGCCTTTTGTATATCAAAAATTGCCACAGCTTCATATTTTTCTTTTGGAGAAAGTCCATCTAAATTGCTAAGTTGTTCTTTGTATGCTTCAGAATTTAAGATTGCATTTTTAAATATTGCAGGATTTGAAGTTGCACCATTGACAATACCCTGACTTATCAACTCTTTAAACTCATTATCTAAGTAATCTCTCTCTATAAAATCAGCCCACAAAGAAAACTTCAACTCTTTTATATACATAAAACACCCCAATAATATTTTCCCCCATTATATATCAACTTTTTTTAAATAGAGTAAAAAAGAAAATAAATGAGTGCAAAACGCTTAAAATATACCCAATCACACCACCAATAGAACTATAATACTTATCCAAATCTAAAAAAAGGTATATGTCAAATATATAATCATCAAAATAATTAATCAAAAAAACACTCATAGGCAAAATAAAAAGACACAAAACTAAGCTATATTTATCAACCCTAAATTTGAGTTTATAAAAAATGATAAATATAAATAAAAAATAATATAAATAATGCAATTTTAAAAAAAGAATAATAAGCAGATAATTTATAAAAATAGATAGAAAAACTATTAAGAAACCCATTTTAATATTTCAACTCCAAAGTTTATTTTAGGATAGCAATACAAATTTTTTAAAGAGTTTTCTTTATGGCAAGTAAACTTTATCTAAAAGCTCATTATATTCATCTTTAACTTCACTATCCAAAGTGATACCACCACCACTTTTATAAATATACCCTTTTTGTGTTTTTTCTATAAATCTTATCATCACTCCACTATCAAAACTTTTTCCATCAAAAACACCAAAAACACCACTAAAGAAACCTCTCTCATATCCCTCTGTATCTTTTATAATCTCTAAAGTAGATTTTTTAGGTGTTCCACTTATACTTCCAGCTGGTAACAAAGATTTTAAGATACTACCAAGTTCCACATGCCAAGAAGTAGCAAGTTTTCCACTAATGTGTGAGCTAACCTGCAACAGTTTCTTATCTCCAGCTTCTATCTCTGTAATATATCTAAACTTCTCAACTCTAACCTCATTGGCGACAATAGATAAATCATTTCTAAGCAAATCAACAACCATAACATGTTCTGCCATCTCTTTTTCATTTGATAATATTGTCTCTTTGGCATGTGGAATTGAAGCGTCTATAGTACCTTTCATAGGATAAGTATGAATGGTATCACCTTTTATAGATACAAATCGCTCAGGGGAAAAACACACAAACTCATCTTTATATCTAAGTTTATATCGTGCATTTGCCTTTTGATATATCTGCTTTAAACTTAATGATGAGCTAATTTTGGTTGGTTGAGTTAGATTTAAAAGGTATGTATCACCTTTTTTTATCTCCTCTTTAATATAATTAAACTTAGTTCTGTATTTATCAAAAGAGATTGGATATTTTTGTAAAAAATGTTCATGTTTTATAAAACTATAATGTTCATCTATACAAAATTCAACATCCTCTTTTTCTAACTCATTTAAAGGTATCACTTTTAAATTTTTAGCTTCAAAATCACTTATAAAAAGAAAAGATTTTTTTTGTCTAGCCAAAATATTTATATCATCAAATGTCATATATCAGTTTTTTTAGCACTGCCATTCTAATGGAAACACCATTGCTAACTTGTTGCAATACCTTACATCTTTCATCTGCTAAAAGAGTATCACAAATATCTATATTTCTATGAACAGGTCCAGGGTGAAGTAAGATTATATCTCTATCTCCAATAAGTTCAGAAGTGATACAAAAATCACTAGCATAATCTTTAAGTGAAGCATAACTTTGAGATGAATGTCTCTCTGTTTGGGTTCTTAAACTCATAATTACATCAACATCATCTATAATCTCTTTTAGATAATGTGTAGTTTTTAGTTTTGTTTTTGGTAAAAAATGAGGAGGTGCTACAAGTGTTACATCCATACCAAAACGGGTTAAAAGTTCTATATTTGAGTTCGCAACGCGTGAATTTTTTATATCTCCTACAATAGCTATCTTTTTACCATCTAAATTCCCAAAATGCTCCCTTAAAGTGAAAAGATCCAAAAGTGCCTGAGTTGGATGAGCATGAGCGCCATCACCTGCATTTATAATAGAAGCTTTTGTATGATTTGAAAGTATCTTTGCAACACCAGCATTTTGATGACGAACTATTATGGCATGTGGTCCCATAGCATCAAGATTCATTGCAGTATCTACAAGAGTTTCCCCTTTTTTTGTAGAACTTTTTGCAACATCAAGATGAACTATCTCTGCACCAAGCCTTTTTACAGCTATCTCAAAAGAACTCTTAGTACGAGTAGAATTTTCAAAAAAAAGTGTAATTACAATCTTATCTTTTAAAATCCTATCAAAACGACCGTCACTAAACCTTTTTGCATCAGCTAAAATCTCTTCAATCTCATCTACCGTAAAATCATCAGTTCTTATCAAATGTTGCATCTACTCTCCTATATATTTACAAATTATACAAGACATCACAAATGGTGTCAATATTTTGTGACACTTTTAACACTTCAAAATCAATTTCTTTAAAATAAGGCTTAGAAACCCTTTGAAAATTGGTATCTTCCTCTCTGCAATTAAAAGCTATGGCATGTGGAATATTTTCATTTTCTAAAACTTTTTTACTTAAAAGTGTATCATTAATACAACCAAGTGAACAATGAGTAACCAAAAGTGCTGTCGCTTTTAGATACTTTATTAAATCAATCATCATATAATCTTTAGCAATAGGAACAAAAACCCCACCAGCACCTTCTATAATCAAAATATCACACAATTTTTCAAACTTAGCGATAATTTTATCAATCTTGTCTAAATTTAAATCTTCGCCACCCGAAGCAATAAATGGAGCTGCCGGAAGTTCATAACTAAGAGGTACAATCTCATCAAGAGATACTTTTTCAAACTCAATATTTAATTCTTTTACACATGCCAAAAGTTCACTTCCATCAGGATAAAAACCATCAACCACACCAGTTTCCACAGGCTTAATCACACCAACCCTCATCCCTCTTAAACTAAACTCTTTTAACAACAACTTTGTTGTATATGTTTTACCAATATCTGTATTTGTTGCAGTTATAAAAATTCTCTTTGCCATTTTCCTACTTTTGATATAATCTACTTTTAAGTAAGTTTAAAAACTCACCTTCTTAAATATTACAAGAAGTCTAACAAATTATAGGAAAATTATGGCAATAAATACAGAATTTGAACTCATTGATGAAATTTCACTAAAATATCCAAAAAAATATAAAGTTTTTATCCTTAATGATGATTATACATCTATGGATTTTGTTGTAGATATTTTAATGAACATTTTTCATAAAAACTATCAAGAAGCAGAAAATATCATGCTAGAAGTTCACAAAAATGGCAAAGGACTTTGTGGTGTATATACCCATGAAATTGCCGAAACAAAAGTTATGCAGGTAATTAAAAAAGCCCAAGAACATAATTTTCCACTCAAAGCAACAATGGAAGAGGAATAAATGATTAGTACAGAATTAAACAATATATTTCAAAAATCAATTTTTTATGCAAAAGAGTTAAGAGATGAGTATCTAACTTTAGAACATGTTTTTTATATGCTACTTAGCTCAACAGATGGTTCAAATATCATATCTATATGTGGTGGAGATGTTGAAACTATGAAAAAACTATTACAAAATTACATCATTTCAAACATCTCGAAACTACCTCAAGATATAGAAAAAGACCCATATGAAAGTGTTGCACTCGCAAGAGTTATAGACAATATGATACAACATATCCAAAGCGCTCAAAAACAGAATGCTGAGATTGGAGACTTTATAGTTGCACTCTATGAAGAGAAAAATAGTTTTAGCTATATGCTTTTAAATGAATACCAAATCTCAAAATTAGATATATTAGAAGTTATCTCCCATAACAATACAGATGATGAAGAAAACAAAGAAAAAGAAAATTCCTTACCAAAATATACCATTGATTTGCTTCAAAAAGCAAGAGATGGTAAAATTGATCCAGTTATTGGACGAGAAAATGAGATAAAACGAGTAACACAGGTATTGTGTCGAAGAAAAAAGAATAACCCTATTTTAGTTGGTGAAGCAGGTGTTGGAAAAACTGCAATAGCCGAAGGATTAGCACTTAACATCATTAACGAAAAAGTACCTGATATTATAAAAAATGCTGAACTTTTTGCACTTGACTTAGGTGCAATGCTGGCTGGAACAAAATATAGAGGAGATTTTGAAAAAAGATTAAAAGATGTTATGGATGAACTACAAACACACCCACATGCCATCCTCTTTATAGATGAAATTCATACACTCATTGGTGCAGGTGCTACAAGTGGAACTATGGATGCAGCAAACCAATTAAAACCAGCTCTTGCAAATGGGGACTTAAGATGTATGGGAGCTACTACATTTGCCGAATATCGAAATGGCTTTGAAAAAGACAAAGCACTTAGTAGAAGATTTTCAAAAGTGGATATTAATGAACCATCAAAAAAAATAAGCTACCAAATTTTAAAGGGTTTAAAAAGCAGATACGAACAACATCATGGTGTAAAATACACAAATGAAGCACTTAAATCAGCAGTTGACTTATCAAAAAGATATATAACTGATAGATTTTTACCAGATAAAGCGATAGACCTCATAGACGAAACTGCCGCTTCATTCCACCTAAAGAAGAAAAAAAGAACCAAAATAACAACAACCGACATAGAAAAAACTATAGCAAATATTATAGGTGTTGGAAATACTAAAATAAAAAAAGATGAAACACTTTCTCTTGCAAATTTAGATGATAACTTGAGTAAAAGAGTTATAGGTCAAGACAAAGCAGTAATGGAGGTTAGTAAAGCAATTAAAATCTCAAAAGCTGGATTAACACCACCAAATAAACCTATTGCATCATTCCTTTTTTCAGGTCCTACAGGGGTCGGCAAAACAGAACTAGCCATAGCTCTAAGCGATACTTTAGGGATAAATTTTGAACGATTTGATATGAGTGAATATATGGAGAAACACGCCCTTTCAAGACTTGTTGGTGCGCCTCCTGGCTATGTAGGTTATGAACAGGGTGGACTCCTAACAGAAGCTATAAAAAAACATCCATACACAGTATTGCTTTTAGATGAGATAGAAAAAGCTCATCCTGATCTTATAAATATACTTTTACAAATTATGGACTCCGCAACACTAACCGACAACAACGGATATAAAGCAGATTTTCAAAATGTGATACTGATTATGACCTCAAATATAGGAGCAACTGCTAGAGGTGTGATGGGATTCAATAAAGATTTTTCACTCTCACAAAATGAAGAATTAAAATCATTTTTTACACCAGAATTCAGAAATAGACTTGATGCTATAGTCAATTTTAAACAATTAAACCACCAAGCCATCAAAAATATAACCTTAAAATTCATACAAGAACTAAATCAAGAGTTACAAAAGAAAAATATTACCATAGTTATATCAGATAATGCTATCGAACATCTAGCTGAAAACGGATACTCAGTAGAGATGGGAGCTAGACCACTAAAAAGATATATTCAAGATAATATTACTAATAAACTAAGTGATGAAATCTTATTTGGAAAACTAAAAAATGGGGGAGAAGTTAAAGTTGATTTTAATAAAACATTAAAATTAAGCTTTGAAAAAGCAGATGAATATTCCCAAACTAAATAAATATAACTTAGAATTCCCACATGCCACAACTGCCAATAAAGATGGCATAGTTGCTTGGGGTGGAGACCTGAGTCCATCAAGGCTCATAAAAGCCTACCAGAATGGGATTTTTCCATGGTACAATAAAGATGACCCAATCATCTGGTGGTCGCCAGACCCAAGACTCATCATGGAGCTAGATGATTTTAAACTAAGTCGTTCACTAAAAAAAAGTATGAAAAAATTTAAATATAAATTTGATACTGATTTCATAGAGATTATCTCAAACTGTGGTTCAACCCCAAGAGATAAACAAAATGGAACATGGATAAGTGATGAAATAATAGAAGCTTACTCAACTCTTTACGATATGGGGGTTGTCCACTCTATTGGAAGTTATCAAGATGATAAACTTGTGGGTGGCCTATATGGTGTTGTAGTTGGAGGAGTATTTTGTGGTGAATCTATGTTCTCACATGTCACGGATGCTTCTAAATCAGCATATGCCACACTAATCCAACATTTAAAAGAGTGGGGATATGATTTTGTTGATGCTCAAGTTCCAACCCAACACCTGAAAAGTTTAGGGGCAAAAGAGGTTGCAAGAGAATATTTTTTAGATAGACTAGAAAAAGCTAAAATAAAAGAGTTAAAACAAATATGGAAAATAAAAAAGAGTAAATAAAAAAAGAAATAACTGAACTCCCTAGGCAACGACCTACATTTCCACACCTGAAAGATGCAGTATTATCAGCGA
>JAMOQK010000048.1 GCA_027064045.1 Sulfurimonas sp.
AGAAAACAGTCCTATTGTGTCGTTAGATTTTCTTGAATTAACCAGTTAGTTCTTCAAAAATCTGCCTATCACTAGAACTGTTTTCTTATCGCTGATAATTGGTGTTCTTTTTGGATAGGTACTTACAAGTCTTAAAAGACACATCCATTGTTTGAGGCTGTTGTTGTTTTGTTGATGAATCTATGTCAAGTTCTTTTGTTTTCATCTTTTTTCCTATCTGTTTTTAATCTATTGATTTTTATATCTACCCAAAGGTAGAAGACCTAGGTATATATATTCTTGATGATGTTTCTTTTGCTGTATCTTCTATAATTTTATCTGCTGTTTTTTCAATCAAGGTTATTATTTTTTCAAAATATGCACCAATACCATTAAAATTCGCCACTAATTCTTTTGCCAATCCGTTCATATCCTCAATAGTAACGGTTGTTTCAACAATCGCCCTACAACCAATATCAAATAATTTTTCTTCTGTCAGATTTGTAGATACAAAGGTTTGTAGTTGTGCTATTTGTTTTTTAGCTTGCTTTATCTCTTTATAAAGAACTTCTTCACCTTTTTTTATTGTTGTCAGTTGATTTTGTAACTCAATATTGTGTTGTTCTAGGTTTCCCATTTCTAATTGTAAAAATGCGTTTTGATTTTGAATTGATTGTAACATTTCCATTATTTCATTTTCTTGAGTCATTTTAAGTTCCTTTTTTTGTAGGAAATAGTATCAAAAAAACACTTAAATATAAAATTTCATTTATTAATCAAGCTATACATTTAAAATATTTATGAGATGATGGGTTATTGTTGAGATTTATAGGTGGTGGACAAGGAGAGATTCGAACTCTCGGTAGGGTTACCCCTACGCATCCTTAGCAGGGATGTGGTTTCAGCCACTCACCCACTTGTCCATTTAAAGACCGAGATTATAATGATATTTATATAATATATAGCTTAAATTGCTATTTTTAGGTTGAGTTTTAGCTGTTAAGGTGCAATCTTACAAAGCTTTTAATATTTTTTTAACAACTTCTGCTGGATTATCTGCTCTATAGATTGGGCGACCAACTACGATAAAATCAACTTTGGCATTTTGTGCAAATGCTATATCTGCAACTCTTTTTTGGTCACCTGCATCTTCACCGAACGGTCTTATCCCAGGGGTGAGTGTCATAAAATCATCTGATGTTATCTTTTTTATAGATTCACTTTCAAAAGCACTGCATACTACACCATCAAGTCCACTACTCATGGCATCTTTTGCAAATTGATCAGCTTTTTTTGATATAGGACTTTCATAAACATCAACAAACTCATCTTCACTAAAAGATGTTAAAGCAGTAACAGCTAAAACTATGGGTCTATTGTCATACTTTTTCAATCTATTCATAACCTCTTTCATTGCTCTTTTTCCAGCACTTGCATGAACATTAAACATGTCCACGCCAAGTCCCATAATAGACTCTGCTGCATCTGCCATAGTATTTGGTATATCATAAAGTTTTAAATCTAAAAATATTTTAAAATCAGGATTTATTTTTTTAATCGCTTTTAAAAACTCTTTACCATCTCTTATATAAGTACGAAGTCCAACTTTTAGCCAGACATCGTAATCTTTTATCTTGGTAACCAAATCTAAGTTTTCTTTTGCTGTAGGTAAATCAAGGGCTACACATAGTTGCATTTTTTATTTCCTTACCATATTTTGAATTTTTTTAACAATACTTGGGTCTTCAAGCGTTGATATATCTTGTGTAATCTCTTCATTTTTTGCTATTGCTCTTAAAATACGACGCATAATTTTACCTGAGCGAGTTTTTGGAAGTCCAGATACAAATACCATGTCATCACAAATAGCGATATTTCCTATCTCTTTTTTTATAACTTCATTTATCGCTTTAACCTCTTCAACTTCATCTGCCACACCATCATCAGATTTTAAGACGATATATGCAAAAATTCCTTCACCTTTTATGGCATGTGGCTTTGCGACAACTGCAACTTCTGCTACATTTGGATGTTTTTTGATAGATGCTTCAACTTCGGCAGTTCCCATCCTGTGACCACTTACATTTATAACATCATCTGTACGACCTGTTATGGTTATGTAACCATCTTCATCATAAACGGCACCATCTCCTGTAAAATAAACTGCTTTGCCATCTTTTTTTACATCACCAAAGTAAGATTTTACAAATCTTTCTTCATCTCCCCAAACACCTCTTATCATAGATGGCCAAGGTTTTGTTACACACATGTAACCTTTCTCACCAACTTCAACTCTTTCTCCAGTTTGTGGGTCTAAAATTTCTCCCATAATTCCAGGTAAAGATAGAGTTGCACATGCTGGTTTAATAGGTGTAGCACCTGGAAGAGGTGATACAATATGTCCACCAGTTTCAGTTTGCCAGTAGGTGTCAACTATGGCACATTTAGAAGCTCCAACCTCTTCATAGTACCATTTCCACGCAGGTGGGTCTATCGGCTCACCAACTGTTCCTAGCACTTTAAGTGAACTTATATCATAATTTGCAGGTTCATGCTCACCCATTTTATGAAGTACACGAATAGCAGTTGGAGCAGTATAAAACTGATTAATTCTATGTTCTTCAACCATTTTCCAAGGTCTTCCAGCATCAGGGTAAGTTATAACTCCTTCAAACATCACAGTTGTAGCACCCATCGCCAAAGGTCCATAAACTATATATGTATGTCCTGTTATCCAGCCAACATCAGCAGTACACCAGTAGGTATCGTTTTCTTTCACATCAAAAACCCACTCCATCGTCATTTGCGCCCACAAAATATATCCTGCTTGGTTATGTTGAACACCTTTTGGTTTACCTGTACTTCCTGAAGTGTAAAGTAAAAAGAGAGGGTCTTCTGCATCCATAACTTCTGCTTCACATTTAGCAGATTTTTCTTTTATAAGTTCATTGTATGAGTAATCTCTTCCTGCTACCCACTCAACATCTTCATTATTTCTCTCAATCACTAAAACTTTTTCAACAGGAGATTTTTCATCAATCGCAGCATCAACAACTGGTTTTAGCATATATGGTTTCTCTTTTCTAAAAGCTCCATCAGCAGTTATAACTATTTTTGCATCTGCATCTTCGATTCTGTCTTTTAAAGCTTCAGCAGAAAAACCACCAAAAACGATAGAATGTATAGCACCGATTCTCGCACATGCCAACATTGCATAAGCAGCTTCAGGAATCATCGGCATATAGATAACAACACGATCACCTTTTTTTACACCAAAATCCTCTTTTAAAAGGTTTGCAAATTTGTTTACATTATAATAAAGTTCAAGGTAGGTGATAACCTGTTTATCGCCTCTGTCACCCTCAAAGATAATTGCAGCTTTGTTTTTTCTTTTATCTAAATGTCTGTCGATACATTGAGCAGAAACATTTAGCTTTCCACCTTCAAACCATTTTACAAATGGAAAGTTTGATTCATCCATAACATTAGTAAACGGTTCAATCCAATCGATTTTCTCTTTAGCATAACCACCCCAAAAACCTTCATAGTCCTCAGTCGCAAAATCTTGTAAAGCTTGATACTCACACATATTTTTAATTCTTGCATTTTGTGCAAATTTTTTGTTTGGTTTAAAAACTTCTTTTGTATTTGACATAAAAACACTCCATAAATTTAATCTTATAAAAATTATATCCTACAAATATTAATCATTCTTTACTATAATTTTACAATTTAAAAAAAAAGGTAAAAAATGTTTGGAAAAACACAACTAAAAGAATACGATTTAAGTCAAGATGAGTTAAATAAACTCCAATGGGCAAAATTTTCTACTGCAAAAGGTGATATTTGGGTGAAATTGTATCCAGAAGAAACGCCAAATACAGTTGCAAACTTTGCACACTTAGCAAATACAGGTTTCTACAATAACCTTAACTTTCACAGAGTAATTCCAGGTTTTATGGCTCAAGGTGGTTGTCCACATGGCACAGGAACAGGTGGACCTGACTGGGCGATAGCATGTGAAACTGATAAAAATACACATAAACATGTAAAAGGAACTTTATCTATGGCACATGCTGGACCAAATACAGGTGGAAGTCAATTTTTTATATGTTTTGTGCCGTGTCCTCATTTAGATGGTGTTCACACTGTTTTTGGTGGGATTGAAGAGGGTGATGAAAATAGTTTTGCAGTTCTTGATAGTATTGAGGGAAGTGATGCGATAAACTCTATTGAAGTTGTAGAGAAAAGAGCATAAAGAGGTACGGTTAAAACCGTACTTCCAAAAAAAAGGAAAAAACATCTTAGTCCATATCTGTTGCAGTGTTGATTCACACTTTTTCCTACAAAAATTACAAAATGATTTTCCACATGAAAAACTTACAGGTTTTTTTTATGACCCTAACATCCATCCATATTCAGAATACCAATTAAGACTTTTAGATGTTCAAAGAAGTTGTAAAAAACTCGGCATTGAGCTTATAGAGGGTGAGTACGATTATGAAAACTGGTTAAAAGCAGTTCGTGGACTTGAAAAAGAGAGGGAAAAAGGTGCAAGATGTGAAGTCTGTTTTGATAAACGATTTTTAGTAACTGCAAACAAAGCCTTAGAACTTGGTGAGACAAGTTTTACAACCACACTTCTTGTCAGCCCCCTTAAATCACAAAAACAACTTAAAAAAAGTGGTGAAGTTTTTTATGAAAAACACGGAGTTGAGTTTATCGCTGTTGATTATAGAGCAGGTGGTGGCACACAAGACCAAAGTCGTGTTACAAAAGAGGAGCAACTTTACAGGCAGGATTATTGTGGATGTATCTTTGGTTTGACTATGCAAAGAGATGAGCAAAACCGTTTGATGGATGAGATGTTTAGCCCTATTTCAAACCAAATTTTACCAGCTTCCATAGAAGAAAGATTAGAACTTTACAGATACCGTATGGAACTTGAAGATAACAATATAAAATATAAAATTATAAAAGAGAAGTTTTTAAATTATAGGCAATTTTCTTTTAAACTTATCCAAAATAAAAAAGATATTATTCCAGCCTATGCACTCATCTACTCAACTTTGCCAAGAAAAAAAACACAGGGTCGCATAGAATTTAAAGATAAAAATATACACTATCTTAACCGTGATGAGGTAAGGTTTGTTACTTTAGAATATTTTAATCTTATATGTCAAACAAATTACAAAAATATAAAAGAGTTGATATTCAATCCACCACTTATTCAAAAAGAGTTAAGTTTTAGGGAAGCTTTGGCATGTGGGAATTACAGTTTAACTCCCATAATTATAGTTGAACAAATCCCACATGCCAAGCTTAGTATAGAGCTTGATGCAAAAACATATGAAGATGTCAAAGAAAAACTAATCGTTTTATAATCTTTTTTTAGGTAAAATATCCAAAATTATTTACAAGGCTTTTTATTATGACTATGGATGTTATGGAAATTCAAGAGATTATCCCTCATCGTTACCCTTTTTTACTAGTTGACAGGATTACTGAAGTTATCAAAAACGAAGGTCTTACAGGCTATAAAAATGTAAGTATCAGTGAAAATGTATTTCAAGGTCATTTCCCAGGTCACCCAATCTACCCAGGCGTTATGATTTTAGAAGGTATGGCTCAAGCTGGTGGTATTTTAGCATTTCAGAGTATGGATATGACTAAAGCCGAAGCTGCAAATAAAGTTGTTTATTTTATGAGTATCGACAAAGCAAAATTTCGCGCTCCTGTTAAACCAGGTGATAGACTTGAATATCATATATCAGTTATCAAACACAAAGGTGCTATCTGGGTTTTAAAAGGTGAAGCGTTTGTTGATGACAAGATGGTGTCAGAAGCTGAATTAAAAGCTATGATTGTTGATAAATAAGGGTAAGTTTTGAGTAGTAAAATCTCCCCACTCGCTATCATTGAAGATGGTGCTAAAATCGGAAAAGATGTAGAGATAGGGTCATATTGCCTTATCTCTTCACAAACAACTATTGGTGATGGCACTGTTATAGACCAAAATTCATCTATATATGGAAAAACGACTATTGGTAAAAATAACCATATATTCTCACATGCCGTAATAGGTTCTATCCCCCAAGATTTAAAGTTTGCAGGTGAAGATGTTGAACTTATTATAGGTGATGATAACAAGATAAGAGAATTTACACTTTTTAATCCTGGAACAAAAGGTGGTGGTGGAAAAACTATTATCGGAAGTCATAATCTTTTTATGGGTTATGTTCACATTGGACATGATGTTATTATTGGTAATCATTGTATCTTGGCAAATGCAGCAACTTTAGCTGGGCATGTGGAAATGGGTGATTATGCCGTTATTGGTGGGATGACACCTATCCATCAGTTTGTTCACATTGGGGACTATGCAATGGTTGCTGGAGCTTCAGCCTTGGCACAAGATGTTCCACCATTTTGTATGGCAGAAGGAAATCGTGCAACACTGAGAGGTTTAAACCTAACAGGACTTAGAAGAAATCTCAAAAGAGATGAAATAGATGAATTGAAATTAGCTTATAAAGAGTTGTTTGAAGCTGGTAAGCCACTTAAAGATGTAGCAAGTGAACTTATAGAAAATACACAAAATTATCATGTGCATAATCTTTGTAATTTTATTTTAAAAACAAAACGGGGAATTCCCTATGAGAGGAAAAATATATGATTCAAAAACGATGTAGTTTTTGCGATGCAATTGAGAGTGAAAAAAATCCACTTATAGCTGGTAATGGAGTTTATATTTGTAAAAACTGTGTTGTTTCAGCTTATAAAATAATGTTTGGTGATGAAAAAGATTTGGCCAGTGATGAAGATAAAGAACTTGTAGATACTGTTGAAATGTTAATGACTCCTAAAGAGTTGAATGGTTTTTTAGGTGATTATATTATTGGTCAAGAGAGAGCTAGAAAACTTTTAAGTGTTGCTGTTTATAACCATTATAAAAGGATATTTAAAACCAATAATCCAACTGACGATGATGATACGGAGATAGCAAAATCAAACATCCTTCTTATTGGACCAACGGGAAGTGGTAAAACTCTTATGGCTCAAACCATTGCTAGAGTTTTAAATGTACCTATTGCTATTGCTGATGCTACAAGTCTTACTGAAGCTGGATATGTTGGTGAAGATGTTGAAAATATTTTAACAAAACTTCTTCAAGCTGCTGATGGGGATATTAAAAAAGCTGAGCAAGGCATAGTTTTTATAGATGAAGTTGACAAAGTTTCACGAATGAGTGAAAATCGTTCTATAACTCGTGATGTATCTGGTGAAGGTGTTCAACAAGCATTGCTTAAAATCATAGAGGGTGCTACTGTAAATATCCCACCAAAAGGTGGAAGAAAACATCCAAATCAAGAGTTTACCTCTATTGATACTACTGGAATTTTATTTATCTGTGGTGGTGCATTTGATGGACTTGAAGAGATATTAAAAAGAAAACAGGGTGAAAATATTTTAGGTTTTGGTCATGAGAAAAAAACTAAAGATGAGAAAAAACCATCGTTTGATATGGTTGAGCCTGATGATTTAGTAAATTATGGACTTATTCCTGAACTTATTGGAAGACTTCCTATTATAGCTTCACTCAATGAGATTAGTGAAGAAGATATGGTTAGAATATTAACAGAACCTAAAAATTCTCTTATTAAACAATATAAAAAATTGTTTTCAATAGATGAAGTTGAACTTAGTTTTGAAGATGATGCGCTTCTTGCAATCGCAAAAAAGGCAATAAAAAGAAAAACAGGTGCGAGGGGGCTTCGTGCGATATTGGAAGAAAATATGATAGATATTATGTATGAACTTCCAGAGTATGCTGGGTATGAACTCTTAATAACAAAAGAGGTTATAGAGGATGGGGCTGAACCAGTTTACATCAAAAAATCAACTAAAAAAATAGCATAAGGCAATATAAATGATATTTAACAAAATAGTGGGACTTTTTTCAAACGATTTATCAATCGACCTTGGAACTGCAAATACAATTGTGATAGCAAAAGGTCGTGGCATCATCATAAATGAGCCATCTGTTGTTGCAGTAAAAACAGAAAAATACGGACAACAAAGAGTTTTAGCAGTTGGACATGAAGCAAAAGAGATGGTTGGTAAAACTCCTGGAAATATCAAAGCTATTCGCCCAATGCGTGATGGTGTTATCGCTGACTTTGATATGACTGAAAAAATGATTAGAAAATTTATTGAAAAAGCTCATGGAAGAAGTACGCTTATTAGTCCAAGAATTATCATTTGTGTACCTTATGGACTTACACAAGTTGAGAGAAAAGCAGTTCGTGAATCTGCTTTAAGTGCTGGGGCTAGAGAGGTATTTTTAATAGAAGAACCTATGGCTGCAGCTATCGGTGCAGGTGTTGAGATAAGAGAGCCTCAAGGAAATTTAGTAGTTGATATTGGTGGTGGTACAACCGAGATAGGTGTTGTAAGTCTTGGTGGACTTGTTTTATCAAAATCTATCCGTACAGCAGGAGATAAAATCGACCAATCAATCGTCAACTATGTTAGAAAAAAATATAATTTACTTATAGGTGAGAGAGTTGCTGAAGAGATTAAGATAGCGATAGGTACAGCTGTTACACTTGATCAAGAATTACTTATGGTTGTAAATGGACGAGACCAAGTTGAAGGGTTGTTAAGTTCAGTTGAACTAACAAGTGAAGATGCAAGAGAAGCTATGAGAGAACCACTAAAAGAGGTTGGTGAAGCACTTCGTGATGTATTGGAACAGATGCCACCAGATTTAGCTGGGGATATTGTAAATCATGGGATTATATTAACAGGTGGTGGAGCGCTTATCCGTCAACTAGATAAATTTTTGTCAGATATTGTAAAAATCCCAGTATATGTGGCAGATGAACCTCTTTTAGCTGTTGCTCGTGGAACTGGTAGAGCTTTAGAAGAGATAGATTTATTACAAGAACTATTTGAAAATGAATAAGGGGCTTTTAGGCTTTTTTACAATTTTTATTGCACTCTTTGTGGGTGCATTTTACTATAGCAATACCATTCAATCACCAATCATAAGTTCATTAAATTATATTAAATCAACATTTAATGATTCACTAGAAGCTATTAAAAATAAGATACAGACGCATACTTTCCAAGCAGAACATATAGAGTCACTAAACACTAAACTACAAAAATATGAAAACAATCATCTAGTTATGCAACAATTGGCTTCTGAAATAAATGATTTGTTTGAGGAAAATCACTCAACACTAAAAACAGATCCAAAGGTGGAATTAGTTAGAACAATATCTTATGAAAAATTTGGTGATTTTAACAGAATATGGTTAGATATAAAAGATTATAACTCATCAAAAATTTATGGACTTACATATAAAGAGTTGGTTGCTGGAATTGTTATTGACTACAAGGGAAAACCACTCGGACTTTTAAATAAGGATATAAAAAGTTCATATTCAGTGGAGATTGGTAAAGAAAAAGCACCAGGTATTGCACATGGAAATAATTCCCAAAACCTTGTAGTAAATTTTATACCTGCTTGGTTTGAGGTAAATGAAGGGGATGAAGTTACAACATCTGGACTTGACAATATCTTTTTTAAAGGTCTAAAAGTTGGTAAAGTTATCTCTGTAAGTTCAGCTCAAGGTTACCAAAATGCTGTTATAGAACCATATTATAAAACAAAGAGTCCAAACTACTTTCATATGATTAGGAGGATTAAATGAGATTGTTTTTAATACTAATTATGGTGTATTTTACACTTTTAGCCAAAGATGAAAAACAAGAAGTGACTATTGGTGCTGGTGCTTATGTGCAAACACAACCATATAAAAATGTAGATAATATTATTTTACCGACTCCTGTGATTTTTTTTGATAATGATTTGTTTTACATCAGATGGTCGAGAGTTGGAGTTTACTTTTTGGGAGATAAACAAGATGATTATGCTTGGGGATTTTCTTTAACTGCACAACCTAGAACTTATGGATATAAGTCATCTGACTCTCATTATTTAACTGGTTTAGATGAGAAAAAAAGCACATGGGAAGGTGGAATTTCTTTTAGTGCTAGTATGGATAAAACATATATAGAGATTATGGCATTAGAAGATTTATGTGACAATTATAAATCATGGATAGTAAAAACAGAGATAGGATATGACTTTAAAATTGGTAATTTTTCATTATATCCAAGTATGGTTTTAGTTTATCAATCATCTAAATTTTTAGATTATTATTATGGTATATCTAAAAAAGAGGTGTTGACATCTTCATATAATGAATATACTGCTGATAATGACTTTCAAGTTGGGTTACAAACATATATAAAATATCCATTTACAAAAACAATATCTGCTTTAATAAATTTAAGAGCAGACAGGCTTTCTGATGAAGCAACTAGAAGTCCAATAGTGGACGATAACTATATCTATTCAGGGATGGCATCACTTATATATACTTTTGAGTATTAACTCATCAAATTTTAAGTGCTTTTTTACTATAATATTCAAATTTTAAAGATATATTTTTAAGGGTAAAAAATGCCAAAACGCACCGACATTCATACTATTTTACTTATAGGTTCAGGTCCGATTATTATCGGTCAAGCATGTGAGTTTGATTACTCTGGAACACAAGCAGTTAAAACACTAAAAGAACTTGGTTATCGTGTAATTTTAATCAACTCAAACCCTGCTACAATTATGACAGATCCCGAATTTGCAGATAGAACTTATATAGAACCTATCAAAGAAGATGTGATTGCAAAAATCATCAAAAAAGAAAGTGTGGATGCAGTTTTACCAACTATGGGTGGACAAACTGCTCTAAATGTTGCTATGAGTATGTATGAAAAAGGGATGCTTGATGGTATAGAATTTTTAGGTGCAAATCCTGAAGCGATTAGTAAAGGGGAAGACAGGCACCTTTTTAACGAAGCTATGATTAAAATTGGTATGGATTTACCAAAAAGTAAAAATGCTTATAGTGTTGAAGAGGCTATAGAAGTAGCAAAAGAGATAGGTTTTCCAGTAATTTCTCGTGCATCTTTTACCCTTGCTGGTGGTGGTAGTGGTGTTGCTTATAACATGGAAGAGTTTGAAAAACTAGCAGCAGAAGGTATTTCGGCTAGTCCAATTAACGAAATCGAAATTATGGAATCTATGCTTGGTTGGAAAGAGTATGAGATGGAAGTTATCCGTGATAAGGCAGATAACTGCATCATCGTTTGTTCCATTGAAAACTTTGACCCTATGGGTGTTCACACTGGCGATAGTATCACAGTTGCACCTGCTTTGACTTTAACAGACAAAGAGTATCAACGAATGAGAGATGCTTCTTTTAAAATTTTAAGAGAGATTGGTGTTGATACTGGTGGAAGTAATGTGCAGTTTTCCATAGATCCAAAAACAGGTAGAATGATAGTGATAGAGATGAATCCTCGTGTTTCTCGTTCATCTGCTCTTGCATCTAAAGCAACTGGTTATCCTATTGCTAAAGTAGCTACACTTTTGGCAGTTGGTTTTACACTTGATGAAATTACAAATGACATTACAGGAACACCTGCAGCATTTGAACCAGTGATTGACTATGTGGTTACAAAAGTTCCACGATTTACTTTTGAAAAATTTCCTGAAGCGATAGACACATTAAGCACAAGTATGAAATCAGTTGGTGAAGTTATGGCAATAGGTCGTACTTTTAAAGAGTCTATCCAAAAAGCTCTTTGTTCTCTTGAAACTGGACTTTGTGGGTTTGATGATATTGAATCTGATGATGAGTTTGTAAAACATGAGATTAGAAGACCAAATGCAGATAGAATTCTTTATGTAGCAGAGGGATTTCGTCGTGGTATGAGTATAACAGAGATGTTTGATACTTGTGCTATTGACCATTGGTTTTTATATCAATTACAAGAGCTTATGGAGAGTGAAAAAAATCTAACTGATAAAGTGCTTTTTGATGAGAAGTTGATGAGAGAGCTAAAAGTTGATGGTTTTTCAGATAAAAGAATTGCTCAACTTATAGAGAAAAATTCTCATCATAAAATGAGTGAAGATGAAGTTTATAAAACTAGAAAATCTTTAGGTATCTCACTTGAATACAATGAAGTTGATACCTGCTCTGCAGAGTTTGAAGCACTTACTCCATATCTTTACTCAACTACAAACATTACAAAACTTCCAGATGTAACTAATCGTATTAGTGATAAGAAGAAAGTCCTTATTTTAGGTGGTGGACCTAATCGTATTGGTCAGGGTATAGAGTTTGATTATTGTTGTGTTCATGCTGCTTTTGCTTTAGAAGAGATGGATATAGAGTGTATAATGTATAACTGTAATCCTGAAACAGTTTCTACTGATTATGATACTTCTGATGTACTTTACTTTGAACCGATAGATTTTGAGCATGTGCGTGAAGTGATAGAAAATGAGCAACCAGATGGCATTATAGTTCATTTTGGTGGACAAACACCACTAAAACTAGCTGATTCACTTACAAAAATTGGTGCAAATATTTCTGGAACTCCGTCTGCTGTGATTGATTTGGCAGAAGATAGAGAACTTTTTAGTAACTTTGTAAATAAACACGGATTAAAACAACCTGCAAATGGTTTGGCTCGTAAAAAAGAGGAAGCTGCTCCAATAGCTGCAAAACTTGGCTATCCAGTTCTTGTTCGTCCATCTTTTGTTCTTGGTGGTCGTGGTATGAAGATAGTTTATTCACAAGAGGAATTAAACCAATATATGGCACTTGCTATAAGTGTAAGTAATGAAGCACCAGTATTGATTGATAAGTTTTTAGATCAAGCAATAGAGCTTGATGTAGATGCTATTTGTGATGGTAAAGATGTCTATATAGGTAGTGTTATGCAACATATTGAGGAAGCTGGAATCCATTCTGGTGACTCTGCTTGTTCTCTTCCACCTGTAAATCTTAGTGATGAGATGATAGAAAAAGTGGAAACTCAAACAAAAACTATTGCTCTTGGGCTTGGTGTTGTTGGACTTATGAATGTTCAGTATGCAATTTATCAAGATGAGATATATCTCATTGAGGTAAACCCTCGTGCTAGTAGGACTGTTCCGTTTGTAAGTAAAGCAACAGGTATGCCTTTGGCAAAAGTTGCAACTAGAGTTATGATGGGGGAAACACTTAGAGACTCTTTAAAATATTATGATAAATATGAAATTGTTGAAGAGGTTAATGGACTTCTAAAACCTCGTCTTAAAGGTCATATATCTGTTAAAGAAGCAGTTTTTCCTTTTCATAAACTTTACGGTGCAGATTTAGTTTTATCTCCTGAGATGAAATCAACTGGTGAAGTTATGGGGATAAGTTCAAATTTTGGTGTTAGTTTTGCAAAAGCTCAACTAAGCGCTGGAAATAAAATCCCAACAGGGGGAACATGTTTCTTGTCTTTTGTGGATAGTGATAAAATTTATGCACCAGAGATAGCAAAAGGTCTTCATAAACATGGGTTTAAACTTATGGCAACTAAAGGGACGCAAAGTATCATAGAAAAAGCTTCTATACCTTGTGAGAGAGTATTGAAAATTTCAGAAGGTCGTCCAAATATTGAAGATAGTATGAAAAATGATGAAATTTCAATGGCTATAAATACATCTGATAACAACACAAGTAAAAAAGATGCTGTTGTTATTCGTCAAGAGGTGCTTAAAAGAAGTATCCCTTACTTTACAACTTTAAGTGCGGCAAGAGCATTGATTTTAGCATTAGATGAGATGAAAGATGATTCATGGTCACAATCAAAAGCACTTCAAGATTTTCTAGCATAGAAAATCTGGTTATTTTAACACAAACCGACACGACTGTCGGTTTTGTCTCACAAAATGCAGATAAACTTTATGAGATAAAATCTCGTGATACTTTAAAACCTTTTATAAAAGTTTATACTGATTTTAAAAGTTTCTTGGCATGTGGAAATAGAATCCCACATGCCAAAAAAAACTTTGTTCGCCGTTCAAAAAAAACATCATTTATTGTAAAAAATAGAGCTTTTAGAGTTGCAAAAATACCTTTTAGTTGGGTTTATTCAACAAGTGCAAATGAATCCAATCAAAAATTTGATAGAACTTTTTGTGAAGATAAAGCTGATATAATTATGGAAGATAAAAGAGGATTTAGTGAAGAAAATTCATCAACTCTGTTTAAAATAAACAACAGCAAAGAGGTTAAAATAAGATGAGTAAATTTATTCAAGCATTTTTAAGTGGTGTATTTTTTACTTTTATACAAGATTTTTTCCTTTTTTTAGGGATTAAACAAAACTATATTGATTTTTATGGGGTTGATGTTTATTATAATATCTTATTTGCAGATAATCAGAATCTATTTGTATTTATAATCTCATCTTTTATTGTTGGTATTTTGGTTATTTATGTGAAAAATACTAAACTTTCTATCATTATAGTAGGTACACTTTTTTTACTTTCTGTATCAACTCTTATACCAACTATTGGTCATAAAGTTGGGGAGATACTTTTAATGAAGAAAAATGTTACTTATAAAAATAGTAGATATACCTTTGTTGGTGATGTTTATTACATTGGTAGAGACAAGATAACATTTTATGATTATGAACTTAAAAAAATTATTTTATTAGATAAAAAGGAATTAAAACAATGAAGCATATCTCAAGTATAGCAAGTGGTGTAGCCTTAGGTAGTGTTGGTTTGATGATTATGGGTGTTTTGAGTGGATGTGAAAGATCTCAACAAGAGGCACAAAATAAATTTTTAGTGATACAACAACAGCCAAATGGAAAGTATATAGTTGTTGAGGAGATGCCGACAGAGGGTCCTAGTCGTGCAATTATTCGTGAAAAAGATGAAAATGGTAAAGTAACCGAAAGGTTTATGAACGAAGATGAGATGAAAGCACTCGCACAGCAAGAGTACAAAAAAGTACAAAATGGTACAAGCGAAACTATTCAAGATGGTGGAGGAAGTGCAGGGATGGGACTAGCTGGAACTATCTTAGCAGTTGCTGCAGGAAGTCTTTTGGGAAATATGGTAGGAAATGCTTTAATGAATAACAAAAGTTTTGCTAGAAATTCTGCAAGAACAAATAAAAGTGCTTATTCAAGAAATGCAAAATCAAGAGCTTCAAAATCAAGTTCAAGAAAAAGTTTTTTTGGAAAATCATCAAGAAGTTCAAGTAGAAGTAGAGGTTTTTTCGGTGGTTAAACTAAAAAAAATACTACCACTCGATGATAAGACATTAGAAGAGATTGGTTTTAATTGGCACACAGATACAGATGGGACAAAATATGTAAGTGATGAGTTAATAGAGATAACTCAAGATGAAGCTCAAGCATATTATGAAGCAACAAATAAGCTTTATGATATGTTTGTTGAAGCTGCTGAATATGTGATAGAAAATAATCTTTTCTTTGAACTTGGTATCCCTTTTAATCTTGTTGATACTATTAAAAAAAGTTGGGAAAATGATGTTCATTGGCATATTTATGGACGGTTTGATTTAGCAGGTGGTATAGATAATAAACCTATAAAACTTATAGAGTTTAATGCAGATACACCGACAGCACTTTTTGAAAGTGCTTTACTTCAGTGGGCTATTTTAAAGCATAACAATATGGATGAAGATAAACAGTTTAACAACATATATGAAGCAATCACAAATAACTTTAAAAGGCTTATAACTCTTTTTGAAGATACTGATGAATTTGAAAAGAGTTATGATGGTTGGAAGATACTTTTTTCATCTATATCTAACAATGAAGAGGAAGAAGCAACAACAAAACTACTACAACAGATGGCAACAGATGCCGGTTTTGCAACACATTTTGAATATTTGGAAAACATAGAGTTTGATGAAAATGGAATCTATGATGCTGATGGTAATAGTTATGAATATTTTTTCAAACTATACCCTTGGGAAGATATAGCTATAGATGAACCAGAGTTGGCAACAACACTAAAAAATATCATACAAAATCAAAAAGCCATTATCTTAAATCCTGCATATACACTTATTTTTCAATCAAAAGGGATTATGAAAATATTATATGACCTTTTTCCTGAGTCACCATATCTTTTAAAAACTTCTTTTGAAGAGATGAAGGGAGTTAAACAGGTACAAAAGCCACTATTTGGTAGAGAGGGTGCAAATGTAAAAATAATAGAGGCAGATGGTAGTGTATCTTCACAAACAGACGGTGCTTATGATAACTTTGCAAAAATATATCAAGAGTATGTACCTTTTGCACAAGATGACTTCAAGAATAAATATCAAGCTGGTGTATTTTTTGCATATGAGGCATGTGGAGTTGGTTTTAGAAAAGGTGGAGAAATCTTAGACAACATGAGCAAATTTGTTGGGCATGTTATAGTATAAATGTTATACTTTTAATGATAATAAAAATTTAGGAAATACTTATGAAAACTCATACTCTTTTGATGCCACTTGATATGCATTTGCACCTTCGTGATGGTGTTATGCTTGAAACTGTTGCTCCCCTTACTGCTTATAGCTTTAGTGGTGCGATTATTATGCCAAATCTTGTTCCTCCTGTTGATACTTTAGAGGCCGTGAAATCTTATAAGCAAAGGGTTATGGCTGCTGTTCCAAATGATTATTTTGAACCATATATGACTCTTTTTTATAAAAATTATGATAAAGCTTTTTTAGAGAGTGTTGTAGATGAGATAACATCTATAAAACTATATCCTGCTGGGATTACAACAAACTCTGAGGGTGGGGTAAGTTCTTTTGACATAGAGGAGATGCGTCCAACTCTTGAAGCTATGAGTGAACTTAATATTCCACTTAGTGTTCATGGGGAAACTGATGGTTTTGTGATGGATAGAGAAGCTGAATTTATGAGCATTTATGAACTGTTAGCTAAAAACTTTCCTAATCTTAAAATCATTATGGAACATATCACAACAAAAGCTGCTGTTGATATGTTAGATAAATATGACAACCTTTATGCGACTATCACTGTTCATCATCTGCTTCTAACTCTTGATGATGTTATTGGTGGGATGATGATGCCTCACCACTTTTGTAAACCTATCGCAAAAAGACCTGAAGATTTGGATGCTCTTTTAAGTATAGCTCTTGAAGCTCATCCAAAAGTAATGTTTGGAAGTGACTCTGCACCACATCCTCAGCACAAAAAAGAAACAAGTGGATGTGCAGCGGGAGTATTTACTGCACCTATTGCTTTACAACTTTTATGTGAAATTTTTGAACAGTATGATAAACTAGATAACCTTCAAGCTTTTGTTAGTGATAATGCTCAAAGTATCTATGGAATTTGTCCTGAGTTTAAAGAGGTAACATTAGAAAAAAGAACTTTTGTAGTACCTCAAAACTATGGTTCTGTTGTACCTATGTACGCAGGTCAAGCTATCGCATGGGCTATTGAGAGTGTCGATTAAAATTTTATTTTTAGAAGATGATATTCTTTTAGCTGAGACTATTGTTGATTTACTTGAAGATTCTGAATTTATGGTTACTCATGTACCAAATGGGCAGGAGGCATTAAATCAAACTTTTATACAAAAGTTTGATTTGTATCTATTGGATATAAATGTACCACTTATAGACGGTATTACACTTTTAAAAGAGTTAAGAGAGTCTGCTGATGATACTCCTGCTATATTTTTAACATCACACAAAGAGAAAGAGATGTTGAAAACTGCTTTTTTAAGTGGTGGTGATGACTATATAACCAAACCATTTGATAATGATGAACTCATACTAAGGATTGAAGCATTAACAAAAAGAAATAAACAAAACAATGTGGAATGTGTAGGTCTTCTTTGCCATGATGAAATCCATAAAAGCATACTTTATGATAAAAAAGAGTTAGAATTATCAAAAAAAGAGTATGAATTACTATTGTTGCTAATGACACATGCCAATACAACGGTACCAAAAGAGTTGATTTTAGATGAACTTTGGAGTAGCAGTGAAGCAGGAAGTGATGGTGTGGTTCGTGTTTATATAAATCGTATAAAGCAACTCTTACCAGATATGACCATAGAAAATATCCGTGCTGTGGGATATAAGCTTGTTTCGTAACCTTCGTATAAATATTTTTATATATTATTTTGTAACAGTTATAACATTTCTTGTAATGTTTTATTATTTATTGGTAATCATAAAGACTGACAATATCTTGTTGCTTAGTATAGTTATAGTGTGTTTTGTGGTTTTATCTGCTATATTTATTTCTAAGTTAGCGATTGATCCACTTCAAGAACATATAAAAAATCTTCAAGACTTATCAAAAGAAACTTTACATGAGTTAAATTTGCCAATAAGTACCATAAAAACAAATATTCAGATGATTAAAAAAAAACTCTCTAATGAAAAAGAGCTTAAAAGGTTGCAACGAATTGAAAATGCTTGTGAGATGTTGGAACAAAGGTATAATGAGCTTGACTATATGATAAAGAAACAAACTAAACAAGATATAAAAGAGGATATAGATTTAGCAAAATTGGTACAAAGCAGAATAAACTTTTTAAATTCAATATATCCACATATGAAGTTTAATTTGGAGTTAAAAAACACTATAATACATGGCGATAAAATTGGCTTATCCAAAGTCATTGACAATGTTATAGATAATGGTGTAAAATACTCACAAAATTCCAATAAGATAGATATAAAATTATCAAACTATACACTTCATATCCAAGATTTTGGTTGTGGTATGGATGAAGTGGAACTATTACAGATATTTGACAATTATTATCAAAGCAATAAAAATATGCAAGGTTTTGGAATAGGTTTGAGTATGGTAAAAAGATTTTGTGATACAAATGATATACAGTTAAATTTTAAATCTAAAAAAGATTTTGGAACAACTGTACTACTAAAATTTAAGGAAAGTTAATGCAGATGAATAGTTTTCTCAATTATGCAGAAAAAAGTTTAGACTATGGAGTTATGGGTATTTTAGTGCTGATGAGCGTGGTTACTTTGTGGTTATTTATAGAGAGGATGATGTTTTATAAAAGTGTTCGCATAGATGATTATGACCATCGAGATAATTTAGAGATGGATTTGACTGATAATCTTGGTGTTCTGAGTGCTATTGGTGCAAATGCTCCTTATGTTGGACTTTTAGGGACTGTACTGGGGATTATGATAACTTTTTATACTATGGGTGATGTTGGTGCAGTTGATGCTAAAAAAATCATGGTTGGTTTGGCTCTTGCTTTAAAAGCTACTGCTATGGGGCTTGTGGTGGCTATGCCAGCTATAGTCGCTTATACTATCGTACTTCGTAAAGTTGAAAGAATTTTAACTAAATATGATGTAGCACAAGACACTAAAATGAGCTAAATCCAGATGGCAAAATGTAAAAAAACACTAAAAAGATTTGATCAGATAAATGTTATACCGTTTATAGATATTATGCTTGTTTTGTTAGTTATGGTTTTAACAACCGCAACTTTTATAAAGCAGGGTATTATACCTGTTGAACTTCCAGAAGCTAAAGCAACCCAAAAAGAGGATGTAAAAAAAGAGGTAACTGTTTATGTAAATGCAAAAGGTGAGATGTTTTATGATAAAGAAAAAGTTAATGCAAAAGAGTTAGAGGCTAAATTATCACAAATCTCAAAAAAACAAACTGTTGTTTTAAGAAGCGATAAAAAATCAAAGTTTCAAGACTTTGTTACTGTTATGGATATATTAAAACGACTAAAGCATGAACAGCTTTATATAGTTACTAAAGATTAGTAACCTTTTGGCATAAGTTTAAATCTTGTGCTATTTACTTCAACTACATTCTGCTGAGCTACTTTGGCATGTGGGTTTTGTTTTATTTGTGTATTAAAACTTTTCTTATCGATCACTTCAACATTGCGAAAAAGTGTAGCAGCTACAAAAAAAAGTATCATAATTACAACTACACTAACATATAAAAGTATATAGTTCCTTATGTGACCTGTTTCAAAAGGGTTATTCATTATCTATCCATATTTTAATTTTAAGCAAATTATATACAAATAATGCTAATATGTTTAAAACTTTTTAAGGAAATTAAAATGCAAACAACAATGTTTAAAGGAACACCGGTAAAATTGGCAGGAAACGAGCTAAATGTTGGAGATGATGCTCCAAGTGTCATAGCAACAGGAACTGATTTAAGTGATGTCGAGATAGGTGGGGCAAAAGATAAGATACAACTTATCGTAACTGTACCATCATTGGATACTGCTACTTGTGCAGCTGAGACTAGGAGATTTAATGTAGAGGTGAATAACTTAGATATTTGTGAGACAACAGTAGTTTCTATGGATTTACCTTTTGCATCACAAAGATTTTGTTCAACTGAGGGGATTGACAATCTAACTGTTGCATCTGATTATATTGATAAAAATGTAAGTAAAGCGTTTGGTGTTTTAATGGATGATAACAAATTAAAAGGCTTAAGTGCTAGAGCTGTTTTTGTTATAGATAGAGATGGGAAAATTGTATATAAAGAGATTGTACCAGAAGTTACAGATGAGCCAAACTATGAAGCAGTATTAGAAGCTATAAAAGGGGCTAGATAGATGATATATGCATCACCTTTAAAAATGGATAAACAAGATAGTGCTATTACTAAGGTGCTTGGAAAGGCAAAGTATTTTGGTATATATGATGATGCTACAAATAAATTAGAAGTTATACAAAATCATCACACAGGTGGAGCTGGTATTTTTGATGAGTTAAGTAAAAGAGGTGTAAATATAGTATTGACCCCACATGCAGGTCCAGGTGCAATTAATAAATCTCTTGAACTTAATATAAAATTGTACTATTGTGGAGATGAAAGAAAAATGTTATTAGAAGCTGTAAAAGAGTTTCAAGATGGTAAATATCCACTTATAACACAACAAAATTTTCAACAGTATCATTAAAATGGTGTAGTCTTAGACTATGCCATAAAATATTTATAACAATAAAGTAAAGGTGTGATTTGTGGTGACCCCGAGGAGAATTGAACTCCTGTAACATGGATGAAAACCATGGATCCTAACCGCTAGACGACGGGGCCACAAATGTAGTAAAAATGGTGTCCTGTGATGGATTCGAACCATCGGCCACATCATTAAAAGTGACGTGCTCTACCAGCTGAGCTAACAAGACATTTGCTCTTAATGTTAAGAGGCTGAAATTATAGACAAATTGTTTTAATATGTCAATAAAAAAGTGTAAAAAAATTAAAATTCTTTTAATTTGTTCTAAAAATCAGTGATTAATGAGCTATTAAATGTTTTTTAACTAAAATCAACCTATTGAAGTTGGAGAAGTTGTATGAAAAAGTTAGTATTATTGTTTACATTTTTAGGTATGATGTTTTTTTTGAGTGGTTGTGGTGCTAGTGGTGCAAAGATAGTGATACCATCTTATACAGCTCCAAAAGAGGCTTCTAAGCTAAGCAAGATAGAAACGAAGGATGAGTTTATATCTGATGGGGCTTATTTGGCAGTTTGGTTAAATCCAGATGTAAAAGGTGCTAAAAAAACTAACCCGAAACTTAAAAGCATGCTTATAAACAGTGTAAAGGCAAAGTTAACCGAGACAAACTTTATTGCTATTGATCCACTTGGCGATGAAAACGGTGTAACGCTTAGTATGATAGTCTCAAATTATGATTATAAAAAAAGCTCAAATAAAATCTATTTGGCTTTGGAAGTAACTTTTGTACTCTCAAGGGCAACCAATGAGTTTTTAGTAAAAAAGTATAGAGTTAGAAAAAATAGACAAGCACGAGATATTACAAAACTACCAAGTGAAAATGAGTTGGCTTCTCAAGCAGTTAATAAAGTTGTAAAGTATTTTATATCTGATATATCTCCACTAAAAACATTTCAGCTTAGGGAGTTTAAATCACTTCCTCAAGATTTAAATGCTGTTGTAAATTATGCAAAACACAAAAATTACAAGGGTGGCATCAAACTAATGAATTATTATAAGGGTAAAAGAGATATGAACTTTTATTATGATTTAGCCATCCTTTATGAAGCAGAGGCAAGTGAAAAAGAAAATTTAAAACTTTTAAAACTAGCTGATGATAATTATGAAAAAGCGATGGCTCTTGGTGGTACGAATGATAAATTAATCATGGATGCAAAGGCAAGGTTTGATAATTTTTATGAACTTTTAAATAAAACAAAAAAACAAGATAAAGCAAATAAAGCCTTGATAGATGATAGAAATGATATGGCAGGAAGTTCAGATAGTGAATATGAATAAGATAATTTTAAATGCTTTAAGTGCCTTTTTTGTAATTTTTATGATGGGTGGGTGTAGTACTGTTGGTGAGAGTTTGTCTTCTCAAGTTGAGGTACCTACTTTAGAAAATCAGGCAAATCGTGTTGCTGTTGGTATGGCAATAGTAAGAGAAAATAATATTATGGCTTATAAGATGCCAATCTCAGCAGATGCTAATTGGCCTGATATGGTAGCAAAAAATATTGATGAAAAAACAAAAAAGTTGATAGATAAGGCACTTATGAGTGACCCTTATTTTGCTACACAAAATTATAGTAATTATATACAACGAAAGATGCTAGGTTCAAATCAAAATCTTAACTCCCTTGGTCAATATGCAAATCTTACGGCTATGATTTTACAACAAAGTGTATCACCTTTAACATACAGGGCTTTTCAAAAGATAACTATATTTTATGGCAGAGATAAAAAAAATTGGCCAGATATATTTAACTATGATAACTCTTTGAAAAAATTTTTAGATTTTAAAGATGGTAAATTTCAAGAGATCGATTCTCCAACTGGTGATGTATATCCCAGTATAGGTCAAGCTTTAATCTCTTTAACCCCTGTAAACTTACAAAAAGATTTACAAGAGGCTCGTAGAGATATGTTAGATGCTTATGAAGATGTTGCTTCATATAAATCTGCTATGGGTGTGATAGAAACAAAATTAAAAGAAAAAAAGAAAAAAAACAGTTCAAAACGACATAAATTACAACAAGAGTTAGATAGTTTAAAAGTTAAAGCAACAGAAGCTGAATCTATTGCAGATGAGAAAGAAAATATCTATTTTACATTGCTTGAAGGAGCTAGGATAGCAATACAAAGTGATATAAATTTAGATGATAAAAATTATGTAAAACTAGCTAGAAATATAAATGTGGTTGCTAAAGAGATATATATGGGTTCAACAGAAGCTTATGCCTCTTTTAGTCTTGCTTTGACAAACTTAGCTTCAAACAATATTTTAGAAAATTTTCCAAGGGAATTAAAGTCACTTGCTATTGCAAAAGCATCTGTGCCATTAAATTTACAATCTAAATATAATCAAAGGATTGTAAGATTGGCAAAAAATGCTATATATCTTTTACCAAATGTTTTTATGGGTGCATATTATGCCTCAAAACAGTTGTTGATTGCTAGAAAATATGAAAAATTTACTGATATTATTTTAGTTGCCTATAAAACAAAACAGGAACAAGAAAAAACAAAAAAAATCAAACAAAAAGGGTTGTAGATGTATGTTAGAGTATTTTTTATTTTTTTAGTGAGTATATTTTTTACTGGATGTGGAGCTTTGGCTTCATCTACTTCTAACCAAGAGAGTAATTCAAAATCATGGATGATCCATCCACCAGCAGATACGGCTAAGTATTTTTATGGTGTTGGATATGGAGAAACTCAAAAAGAGGCAAAGAGTGATGCTCTTGCTACCATAAGTGCTAAAATCTCAGTAGAAGTTGCATCAAATTTTAGCTCATCAGTGACTGCCACGAGATATGGTAATAATGAAGATGTCTTAAATGAAACAAAAAATGATGTTGTTAGTAAAAGTAAGCAGATACAGTATGATGATGTAAAGGTTAAAGATAGTTATAAAGACAACAGGCAGTGGGCTGTGCTAGTTGAAGTGGATAGAGATACACTTAGTAAAACTTATGAGAGAAAGTTAAAAGAGGTAGATAACAGATTAAAAATGGAGTGGGAACTTTATCAAGATGCTAATCTTTTTGAGAAGTTAAAATACTCTGTATTGATTAAAAAATATCTAAAAGAGACAGATGGTTTTTTCCCACTTTTACATGCGTTAAATCCAAATTATGATGATTCTAGTTATACTTCTAGGTATTTAAAATACACAAAAGAGATGTTAAAAACACAAGCGAAGATGGTTTTTAAGATAAAATCTGATAAAAATTCAGAGCCGTTAGCTTCACTAATTCGCTCAAAACTAAGTGAAAAAAACATCTCATTTTCAAATAAAAATTACAATGCTCTTATAATCATAACAACAAAAGCAAAAAAGAGAAGATATAAATCTACAAATGAAAAGTTTGCAAAACTTATTTTTGCACTTAGAAAAACTACTATAAAAGTGATAGATAAACACAACAAAGTACTTTCAAATGTTGTATATAAAACTAAATCAGGCTCATCAGAGGGGTTTGAAGATGCTATTGCTAGGGTGTCAAAATATGAAAAGAAGATAGCTCAAAAAGGGATTATCGCTTTTATAACAGGTAATTAATGTATAAACAACCTCAAATATATTACTTAACTTATGAGAAATTATTGGATGATAATATCTTTAGGCATATGATAGCAGATGAACATAATAGCTACTATTGGTGTGATGATTGGAGTGAAGAACTCTATATTGCTCTTGCTCAAAAGGGATTTATATCTACTACTTATGACACAAAAGATGGTTTGGTTTTACTTCCTGAGCTGGAGTTTGATTATGGGATTTTGGATTTTGATAATCTTCACATATCTAAAAAAGTAAAAAAACTTTTAACTAAAAATGATTATAGATTTAGTATAGATGAGAGATTTGATGAGGTGATAGAAAAGTTTGGTGATTTTCACAAAGACAACTGGCTAAAAGGTAGATATGTAGAACTTTTTAAAACGCTTCATTCTAAAAAATATAATAATTTCAGAACCATATCAGTAGAGATATGTTCAAATGATGGGGAGTTGATTTGTGGGGAAGTTGGTTATATCATAGGTGAAATTTATACAAGTTTGAGTGGATTTAGTTCCCATGAAAAAAAGTATAATAACTATGGAAATCTTCAACTCGTTTTGTTGGCAAAATATCTACAAAAAAATGGTTTTGCTTTTTGGAATCTAGGTCATCCCCACATGCCATACAAGATAAAACTCGGTGCTAAAGTTTATAAAAGAACTGAGTTTCTACAAAGGTGGAACGAGTTTTGTATTTTACCAATTATTAACCTCACTGATATATACTTTCGCTAGATTTCTTACAAAACTTAGATTGAAAATCTTTCTATTTTAAACTTGATTTTTGATTTAAGTATGTAAAAAATTGTTAATAAAAAATAAAATTTATTTAATTTAGTGAGGTATTTATAGATGATTTCTAAAATTCAAAATATAAAAAAAGAAGTTTCAAAAGTTGTTGTTGGTCAAGAGAAAATGATAGATTCTCTTTTAATAGCTTTTCTTTGTGATGGGCATATTCTTATAGAGGGTGTTCCTGGACTTGCAAAAACCACTACTGTCAATGCTTTGTCAAAAGCTTTAGGACTTGACTTTAAAAGGGCGCAGTTTACACCTGACTTACTTCCATCTGATATCTTAGGTGCTGAGATTTATGATCCACAAAACAATGCTTTTAAAATCAAAAAAGGTCCAATCTTTACAAATCTACTTTTAGCAGATGAGATAAATCGCGCTCCTGCAAAGGTTCAATCTGCACTTCTTGAAGTTATGCAAGAGAAACAGGTAACTTTGGGTGATACAACATTCAAGATAGATTTACCGTTTTTTGTTATGGCAACACAAAATCCAGTTGAGCAAGAGGGTGTTTACCAACTTCCAGAAGCTCAACTAGATAGATTTATGCTTAAACTTGTAGTTGATTACAATACAAAAGATGAGGAATTAGAGATCGCAAGACGAATTTCAAGTGGTAATTTTGAGCAGATACAAAGTGTAGTTTCTAGCGATGATTTACTTAAGTTAAGAGATGCTATCAAAGCTGTTCATATAGATGAAGAAGTTGAAAAGTATATGATAGAACTTGTAAATGCAACAAGAAATCCAAGTGAGTATGGTCTTAGTGAGTTAGAAGATTTTATTCAGTTTGGTGCTTCTCCCCGTGTAAGTATAGATGCCTTTAAAGTTGTAAAAGCGATGGCATTTTTTAGGGGTAAAGATTTTGTAACTCCTGTTGATGTAGCTTACATCATAAAAGAGTTGATGAGACATCGTATAGTTTTATCTTATGAAGCTGAGGCTGAGGGTGTTACTACTGATGAAATTATCCAAAAAGTTTTAGAGACTGTGGCGATACCATAAAGGTCGCAAGTATGAGTAAATTACAAAAAATTTTGGTTCGTGCAAGACGACAGGTATTTAGTGAGATGATTGGCAATAATCCCTCCATATTTCAAGGGGAGGGGTATGATTTCATCGAACTTAGAGAGTATATGAGTGGTGATGATATAAGGCATATCGATTGGAATATCACAGCCAAAATGCAAAAACCATATATAAAAGTTTTTCGTGAAGAGAGGGAACTTAATGTAGTTATAGTTTCTGTTTTAAATGGAAGTGTGCATTTTGGTTCCAAAAAGTTTAAACAAGAGAGCATAGCTGAGATAGTTGCTATGCTTGGTTTTTCAACTTTAAAAAATGGCGATTTACTGAGTTCTTATATATTTACTGACAAGATGGTATCGCACTTAAAACCAAGTAAAAAATTAAATCAGGTGCAAAAAAGTGTTCAAGATATTTTGGAGTTTGATGCAATAAACCAAAAGGTTGATTTTAAAGTTATAGCAGATACTTTGTATAAAAGGCTGAAGAGAAAATCTCTTATCATTATTGTGGGTGATTTTTTTGAGATACCATCTTTTAAACTTTTGGCAAAAAAACATGAAGTGGTGGCTGTTGTTGTTCGAGATTTATTAGAAGAAAAACCACCACAGATGGGTTTTTCATCTTTGGTTGACCCAGAAAGTGGGACAGTTATGGAAGGTGATTTTAACTCTAGCAGTGTTAAAAGTTATGCAAAAAAAGTGCAAATTCATGATAGAAAACTTTATGAGGCATTTAGAAAATATCAGATTAGATTTACAAAAGTTTATACAACAAGTTGCGCATCTGTTGAACTTCGCAGACTTTTTGAGGGTAGGTAGATGGATAATAAAATTACAGATATACCTTTGCATGATATAAAACCATTATTGGAGATAAAAGAGTACTCATTTTATTACCTTTTAGGTGGGAGTATTTTAGCACTTTTATTGGCATGTGGGATTATATTTTTGATATATAGATATGTAAAAAATAGAAATAAATTTAATATAAGAAAAGAGAATTTAAAACTTTTGAAATCTATAAATTTAAAAGATACAAAAAAAGCAGCCTATGATATAACCTTTTATGGTGTATCATTTAAAGATGATAGCCCTAAACATCTTCAAATGTATAATGATTTGGTATCAAGGCTTCAAGATTATAAATATAAGCAAGAAGTTGAACCTATGGATAAAGAGACTTTAGAATATATTCAACTTTACAAGGAGATGTGCGATGTTTAGTGGAATCTATTTTCAATATCCATATCTTTTAGCTTTAATTATATTGTTTATGATTTGTGAGAGATTTTGTAAGATGAGATTACCATCTATATATTTTCCACATGCCAAAGAGTTTATGCAACAAGGTATATCAAGCTCAAAACTTTTGTTTTTGTTGAAATGGATTGGGATAATTATGCTTGTTGTCTCCATAGCTTCACCTGTAAAAGATGAACCATATGAGATTGAACCAAAACATGGGCATGAGATAGCACTCATTTTAGATGCTTCACAATCTATGAGTACGAGAGGCTTTGACAGAGCTAATCCAAGTTTGTCAAGATTTGATGTGGTAAAAGAGATAGTTAGTGATTTTATATCTCAAAGAAAGCATGATAACATAGGTCTTGTAGTTTTTGGGGCTTACTCTTTTATAGCTTCTCCATTAACATATGATGCAAATATTTTAAACAAAATAGTATCTCAACTTTATGTAGGTATGGCTGGAAAATATACTGCTCTTTATGAATCATTGGCTCAGGGTATAAACCTTTTAAAGATGAGTAAATCAAAAAGTAAAGTGATGATACTTTTAACTGATGGTTATAACACGGCTAGAAATCGATTTCCATTTGATGTTGCTATAGATATGGCAAAAAAAGAGAAAGTGAAAATATATCCTATAGGTATAGGTTCACCAAATGAATATAATCAAAGAGTGTTACTAAAGATTGCTAAAGAAACAGGTGGTGTGGCTTATGGAGCTTCTAGTGCGAGTGAACTTCAAGAGGTTTATAAGCAGATAGATAAACTTGAAAAAGTTGAGATCAAAAGTGAGACATTTACATATATGAAATATTATTATATGTATCCGTTGTTTATATCATTTTTTGCACTTATGTTTTATGTATATCTTAGAAATAAAAGGGGTCATAATTGAGTTTTTTACATCCTGAATTTTTATATTTTATGTTGGTGCCTTTGTTTATATTTTTTGGATTACTGCTTACTAAAAAAGAGTCTCAAATGCATTTTTTTAGTGAAGAGGTTATAGCTAAACTTCGTGTTGGCTCAAGTGGTTTGAGCATGAAAGTTAGAAATATTTTGTTTTTATTTATTGGATTTTTTATGATTGTTGCACTTGCAGAGCCTGTGATAAATAATGGTGTCATAAAAGTACAAGCAAAAAGTGCTGACATCATGATAGCTTTTGATATATCTGACTCTATGTTAGCAAGGGATGTTTATCCAAACCGTTTAGAATTAGCAAAACAAAAAGCGATAGAACTTTTGAAATTAGCACCAAACGAGAGGATTGGGGTAGTGGCTTTTGCTAAAAATTCATATCTTGTTTCTCCAATGAGTTTTGACCATGGTGCGGTAAATTTTTTGCTTCATCAGTTAGATACTACAAATATAACAGAAAAAGGAACAAATTTTCTTTCTATGTTAGAAGTGGTTGACAAGAGTATAAAAAATGATAAAAAATATCTTCTTATCATCAGTGATGGTGGGGATAAAGATAGTTTTAAAGATGAGATAGCATTTGCAAAAGAAAAAAATATTACTATCTTTGTTTTAGGTGTTGGGACAAAAAAAGGTTCACCAATCAAGAAAAAAGATGGTTCGTTTATAAAATATAAAGGAGAAATTATTATCTCAAAATTAAATGATAACATCTCAGAATTAGCAACTGCTACAGGTGGTGTTTATATTCAAAATGTAAAATCTGATAAGGATATAAAAACTATGCTTAAAGAGATGGAGTCTAAAAGCAAGAAAAAAGAGTTAAAAAGTGAAGAGGTACATAGATATATAGCACTTTTTTATTATCCTCTTGGATTGGCTTTGTTTTTACTACTTATAGCTACAAGTTCATTTAGAAAAAGTTCCAATGCTAGTGTGTTGGCTGTTATTTTGTTCTTATTTGTGGTTCCACATGCCAAAGCTGGTGCATTTGACTTTATGAAACTAGATGATGCTAAAAAAGCTTATAACTCAGGTGAGTACGAAAAATCTGCAAAACTTTATGAAGAATATGCAAAAAAGAGTGGTAATTCAAAAGCATATTATGATGAGGGAAATGCATTTTATAAATTAAAGCAATATAATAAGGCTATAAAATCTTATAAAAGTGCAAAATTTCAGGATAAGGTTTTAAAAGCTAAAAAACTTGCAAATATAGGAAATGCTTATGCAAAACAGTTGAAACAAAAAGACTTAAAACAAGCGATAAAATCTTATGAAGAGTCGTTAAAACTTAAAGAAGATAAAGATGTCAGGGAGAATCTTCAAGAGGTTAAAAAATTGCTAAAAAAACAACAGCAAAAATCTAAAAATAACAAAAATAACAAGAAAAAGAAGGATAAAAACAAAGAGAATCAAAATAAAGAGAATCAAAATAAAGATGGTAAGTCTAAAAAGTCTAATAATAAAGACAATAAAAATAAAGATGCTAAGTCTAAAAAGTCAAAGAAAAAAGACAATAAAAACAAAGACAGTAAGTCCAAAAAATCTAGTAAAAAGGATGACAAAAATAAAAAAGAGAATAAATCCAGCAAATCTGATAATAACAAAAAAGATAAAAAATCAGATAAAAATTCTAAAAAATCACAAGGTGATAAAAAGAAAAAACAAGATTTAAAAAAGCTAGATAAAAATCTCCAAAATCAGAAACTCTCTTGTTCTAAAGAGAAGATGAGTGAAAAAGAGGAAGCTAAATGGTTAAAACAGCTAAATCTACAAAAAAATACATATCTATATAGATTAAACAATCAAAAACCTAAAGAGGAGAACAACGATGAAAAACCTTGGTAAAATACTATTAATACTTTTTTTATTTCCACATGCCATATTTGCTTCTGTAAGAGCAACACTTGATTCAAACTATGTGGAGCTTGGTGATACTGTTACATACTCATTAAATATATCTGGTGAAAATATTAAAAGACCAAATATACAAGCTTTATGTGATAGTGATGTAATCTCTAGCAGTTCACAAAGAAGCATACAAATCATAAATGGTGATATTAAAAAAAGTTATATTTTAAGTTATAAATTTACACCTCAAAAAAGTTGTGAGATACCACCACTTAGCGTTGAAGTAGATGGTAAAGTTGAAAAAACAAATAGCGTCAGTTTAAAGATAGTTTCTGGTGTCGTAAAAAAAGATGCTTCATTTATGTTGAATTTAACAGCTGATAAAAAAGAAGTATTTGTCGGTGAACCTTTTAAAGTTACACTTTTATTTAAACAAAGGGAGGATGCTCAAGCAGTTGATTCTCAATTTATAGCACCAAAATTAAAAGGTTTTTGGATAAAAAAAGAGTCAAAACCTGTACGATATAGAGATGGAAGATATGTTATAACGAAGTTAGTTTATACTATGGCAGCACAAAGAGTAGGGGATTTGACAATTTCAAAAGCTCAAATGAGGATAGCTTCAAGGGCAAACAGTAGAGATAGTTGGGGTGCTTGGATACCACAAGTAAAATGGAGAAGTTATTTCTCAAACTCTTTAGATATTAAAGTAAAAGAGTTGCCAAATGGTGTAAGTCTTATTGGTGATTTTAGCATAAAAGCAACTGCTGATAAAGCTCAAATCAACTCAAATGAGGCTTTAAATGTAGAGGTGGAGGTTGATGGAATTGGAAATTTAGAAGATATAAAAAGTTTTAAACCATATATAGATGGTGTGAGTGTTTTTGATGAAAAAATTGTTATAAAAGACAATAAATTAACACAAAAACTCGCATTTGTCTCAGATAAAGATTTTATAGTTCCACCATTTACCCTAAAATATTTTGATACAAAAACAAAGCAGATAAAAACAATACAAACAAAAAGTATTTCTGTGAAAGTTATGGGTGTAAAAGAGAAAACACCACTAGTTATAAAACATTCAAAAGAGGTTGAAGTAAAACATGAAACTTCAAAAATCTTGCTTTTGGTCTCGTTTTTAGTTGGTCTGGCATGTGGGATTGTTTTGATGTTGTTAAAATCTATAAAATTTAAGAAAAAAGAAACATCATTAGATATTAAAGATGAAAAACTACTTTTGATGAAACTTTTACCATATAAAGATGATGAAGAGGTTAAAAAGATATTTGATATGTTAGAAAATAATATCTACTCAAATACTAAACAAAAGATAGATAAGAAAAATTTAAAAGAAATAATTAAAAAATATAATATCTCTTAGTCTAAAATATCGTGTAGTTTTTTACCATTTTTCATGTCTTGGTAAACTTTATTCCACTCATCATTTTGGATGCTTTTTTTGAGGTGGCTCAGTTCGGTTTCAAAAAGTTCTATCGCTTCAAGAATGTTGGATTTGTTTTGTTTAAAAACATCTTCCCACATATCTGGCGAACTTTTTGCTAATCGACTCATAGAACGAAAACCACCTGCTGCAAGGGCTAAGATATTGTTCTTGTTCTCTTGTTTCATAACTGTATTTGCGAGTGAATATGATATGGCATGTGGCATGTGGGATATAAAGGCAGCGTGACGGTCATGCTCGTGAGATTTCATAAAATATTTTTTCATATTCAATGATTTAAACATCTTTTTTGCCACTTTGCACTGATGTTCACCACTCTCCTCTAAATCACATAAAACAACGCTTTTGCCATCATACAAACCATCTATTGCAGCATGTGGACCAAAATTTTCCGTTCCTGTCATTGGGTGTGCCGCTATAAAATTTTTTCTGATTTGTTTTGGTACAGATGAGACTATAAGCTCTTTTGTACTTCCTAAATCTATGATAGTTGTATCTTCATCAATCTCTGTTAGATTTTTTAAAGCAGAAATAATACCATTTACCGGTATGGCTAAAACAATAATATCGTACTTTTTTACATCTTCAAATTTTATGATTTTATCTACTAAATTTAACTTTATCGCATCTTGTTGATGTCCTTTGTTGTGATCACTCCCAACAACTTTATCGATAAAATCAAACTTTTTTAAACTAAGTGCAAGTGAGCCACCCATAAGTCCAAGACCAACTATCGCTACATTCATATCATCTCTTTTTTACATATTTTGTAAAATTATACTAAATTTACTTAATATCTTTGTTAATAGTTGTTTTTTTGATTATTTAGATAAAATGTTAAAAATAATTTTTTAATGAGGGACACAAGTTAATGTATGGGAAGATACTATTTTATAATGAACAAAATGGGGATGGTATCATCATTACAAAAGATAATCAAAAAATAAAATTTAATATTCAAGAATGGAACGATTACAGCAAAATGCCCAGTCTGGGTTTAGAAATATCTATAAAGTTAATTGATGATGGTATAGCAAAAGAGATTCATGTTGTTGGTAAAGATGATGAGATTCAAAAAGAGGAAGATAGTTGTGAAAAGTCTGAAACTTCTGAAATCTCTGAAACTTCTGTGGCGATAAAGCCATTAAAATGTAAAAATAAAGATTTGGAAAAAGCTGGTAATGAACTAGATACTTTGTTGAATGACTCAAGTGATAATATAGATTCTTTAAACAATAAAATAATTTTATCTATGAGTATTAGTGAAACTATGCATGATTATTTTGATAGCTTAAAAAAAGAGTTAAACAAAAGGGAAGGTTATAAAAAAGTACAGGGTAGATTATTTTCTTTCAAAAAGGTTTTTATGGACAACTTTTAATAATCTAGTAGATATAGATAATAATATTGTAACTTTAAGAATCAGTTCTATTAGTTATGATTTAAAATTTGTAAGTGATTTAAAAGATAATTTTGATAAAAAAGTTAAGTATCCACTCATTGCTTTTGAAGATATATTTTTATCTTCCCAATCAGAATATAAATTAGTCAAGCAAATGACTCTTGAAGTTACTGAAAAATTAAATTTTTTAAAAAATAAAGAAGAAAAGCTTATTGTTGAAAAAGAAATCAAGAAAAATAGTATCCTTAAAACAAAAGATGAAGATAAAAAAAACACTCTGATGCAAGAGTTTAAAGTTCTAAATGGTACCTATGTTGATATTGTTCACATGATGGCAAAACTTCAAGAGATACATAAAAAAACACACAAAGACTAAATGAATTTGAATCCTCATATAAAGAAAGTTTTTATAAAACATTTAAAACTGAAGCAAAAAAATACCAAAAAAATATTATAGATATTTTAAATGCACAAGCATATTTGTTAGACTCTGTATTGTGGAAAGAAGCGAAAACTTCACAGGAAATTCTGAACTATTTTAAATCATTATCTATAGATTTGGAGTTAAATACAAAGACATATTTGAAATATTATTTGAGTACGCTTGATGAGAGTAAAGCAAACAAAGAAACTAAAGATTTATTTACATTCTATAATTATTTACTAGAGAAGCAAAGAGATTATGTTTTAATTGTTAGTGCTTCTGCTCAAGATGCTCTTGATTATGCACAAACTATACTAAACTCTAACAAAACATTAATCGTAAAGTCATTTATTAGTGAATTAGAAAGTATAAAGTGGGCGATGACTCATACTATTAAAATTCTTGTTCTTGAAGATAAACTTTTATCAACGACGGCTAAAAATTATTTGGATTATTATCATACTCATATATTTTCAAAGCCTAAAATTATACTGATTGGAGATAGCTTACAGATTAAATCCACTAACTATATGGTTCACAAAATATTACCTGCTTTTGTTCAACCGAAGCTTTTAGTAGATAATTTAAATGAACTTTTATAAGATAAATTATTTTTTTAACTTACTATTAACACAATTATAGATAGAATCTCAACTTATTTTACAATTATGGACTTTTAATGAGAATTTTTTTGGCGACAACGCTAACCCTATTAAGTATAAACTCTTTTGCATACACAATTAAAGCAATAAATTATGATGGTATGGTACATATTTCTAAGTCAGTGGCACTTAGGATGCTTCCTTTTAGTGTTGGCAGTGATGTTGATGATGAGATGATTGACAAATCAATAAAAAAATATTTTAAACAGGGTTATTTTAATGATATATGGGTTGATTTTAAAGATGGAGTTCTAACATACCATTTTAAAGAAAAAGCTCTTATATCTAAAGTTGAGTTAAAAGGCTGGAAAGAGGGCGATAAAGATATTTTGGATAGTGTTGTTCAAATAAAAAGAGGTTCTTTATATGATGAGAAAAAACTAGAAGCTGCAAAAAAAAGAATTATAGAAACAATTTCACATGATGGCAAGATAGATAGTGTTGTGGAGATTGAAAAAGAGTATCTTGATAACGGAAGTATTAAAGTTACATTTGTTGTTAATGAGGGCGAAGAGATAATTATTGACAATTTAGTATATAGTGGAGTTTCTGGACTTGATAGTGACCTTTTTGATGATGTAATATCAAACAAAGAACATCAGTTTATGGGGTGGTTCTGGGGTAGAAATGATGGGGAGCTTAGTTTAAGTGATTTGGAATATGACCCATTAAGAATTCGTGATTTGTATATGCAGTATGGATATTTGGATGCTAAGGTTGACTCACCTTTTGTAAGAGTGAATTTTGATCATTATACGGCAGATATGAGCTATCAGATAAAAGAGGGTGAAGTTTACAATATTAGTGCTGTTTCTATTAATCAGGTTGTGCATGTCATAGATGATGAGAAGATTAGAGAGGTTATTAGTTTACAAAAGGGTAAAGCTTTTAATATTAAAACATTTAGAGAAGATGCTAAAAAAATTAAGACAATTATTGCAGATTTAAGTTATGCTTTTGTGCAGGTTGTTCCTGATTTAAAAAAAGATAAGAAAAAACATACAGTTGAAGTTGTTTTTAAAATTATACCAGGTGACAAAGTTAGGATTAGAAATGTTCTTATCTCTGGAAATACCAGAACACTCGATAGAATTATAAGGCGTGAACTTTATTTAGGTCCTGGAGATATGTACTCTTTGACAGATTTAAAAGATTCTCGCAACTCACTTGGTAGGCTTGGTTACTTTGACAGTAACACTATTGAGGAGAAAAGGGTTGATAACCATACTATGGATTTAATAGTAAAAGTTAAAGAAGCACCAACAGGTAATGTTCAAATAGGTGGTGGATATGGTAGTTATGGTGGATTGATGGTTAGTTTATCGGTTGATGATAGAAATATTTGGGGATCTGGTATAAATATAGGTGTAAAAGCTGAAAAATCACAAATGACTCAAAATTATTCATTCAATATCTCAAATCCAAGATTAAATGATAGTGATTTTAGTGGTAATTTTTCCATCTATAAATCAGCATATGATTATAATGACTATAGTGTTTATACTAATGGTTTGAGTATTGGTACCGGACATAGATTTACAAGGCATATCAGTGGTTATTTGGGCTATAATTATTCATCAAATAGCTATGATTTAGATGATTCTGTAGATCAAACGACAGTTGATGATTATTATTTTGAAGATTATGCAAAAAGTTCAATTACTGTGAGTATGAGTTATGATAGTACAGATGATTATTATCTCCCTCGTGAGGGTTTTACTTTTAGTCAAGGGATTGAGAGATCAGGCTTAGGTGCTGATGCTGATTTTTTTAAATCAAGAACAAGATTTGGAAAATATACTGGTCTTGAAGATTATGTAGGATTTGATGCCATTTTTAGATATAAAGCTAGATTTTATTATGTTGAAGACACTGGTTATTTACCTATTGCTGAGAGATTTTATATGGGTGGTATTGGTAGTGTAAGGGGGTATGAATCGTATTCTCTATCACCAAGGATTGCAGATTCTAGAAGTTCTACTGGATATAGACTTATTGGTGGAAAACAAACTTTTTCAAATAATGTTGAGTTGAGTTTTCCACTTGTGCCAAAAGCTAAAATGCGTTTAGTAACTTATGTGGATTGGGGCTTTATAGGTGATGATTCTCTTAGTGAAATTTCTCGTGGTGGTTACGGTGCTGGTATAGAGTGGTTTAGCCCTGTTGGACCAATTCAGTTAATGTTCTCAAGACCTCTTAATGATAAACCAGACGATAGAACATCAGGATTTGAATTTACTATGGGGCAAAGGTTTTAAAATTTTACTTTAAGACCTTTGATGTTGTTTAATCTTTTTACAGCATCTCTTGATAGGTATAGTTTGTTTTTTGAAACTATTGTGAGTGTTCCATCTTTAAAGTTACACTCAAAGTCTATATTTCTTGGCTTGTGACTTAGTAGAGCTATGGTAAGTGAAAGCAGATAACTCATAGCATTTAAAGTTTCCTCTTTTGGCAATAATCTTTTGTATTTATTTATATGCTCAAAAGATGGAAGTTTTCTTTTAGCATATCTCACAAGCGTAGCAATAAGCATAATTTGTTCATGTGTAAAGCCATATTCAAGAGCATTTTGTATTAGATAGTAACTATGTTTATGTTGAGAATAAAAATGAATACTACTTCCTGTTGAGTACAGTTTTGCAGCTATTGTAAAATCTTGACGATATTTTTTGTCAATATCAAGGTAGCTGTGTGTTGCATCAAAAAGTTTTTTTGAAAGTGTATTAAGCTGATTTGAAAAACTATTTTCAAGTGTATGTCTATCGATAAGGTATCTTACGGAGGTATTATAGTTATGTGGAAATTTATCTTTAGAATTTCTAAGTAGATCTGATAGATAAACACCTTCTCTTACTCCAACACCACTTGTAATAAGTTTCTTTATATCTGTCTTTTTTAAAACTCTATCTAGTATGAGTGCGCCTGGTTTTATAACATCAAATCGTTCTGGTTTTATACCTAATTTTTTAAGTTGTTTTTCGTCTGCTTTTAATATATCTGATATGAAATTTAAAAGGATTTTCCTTGAATATTCATAAGCATGTAGTTTGTCTAGTGGATAGTTTTCTATCCCCATGATAGCACTTGAAATAGCTCGAAAAGTTCCACCTATACCTATAAGTGTTGAGGCCTCGATAGTGTCGAGAAATTTAAGCTTAGAATCTACATATGCTATAGCACCTTCAATATCATGTTTATCAAAGAAAAGTTCCTTTAGTCTAACTGTTCCAAGTTCTAAAGAGATTGGATTTTTAACATCTTTATTGTCTATGATTGTAAATTCTGTTGAACCTCCACCTATATCTATACTAAGAGCATTTTTTTGTGGTGGTAGTAGATTTGCACATGCTATGGCTCCGAGATATGCTTCTCTTTCCCCATTTATAATTTTTATATTTAATTTTAAATGTTTTCTGACTTTGTTTATAAAATCTTTTTTATTAGGTGCATCTCTTAGTGCAGAAGTAGCAACACATAAAATTTTTCTTACTTTAAAAGAGGAAGATATGCTTAAAAAATCTTTTAGTGCATCAAAAGTTCTTTGCATTGGAATCTCTTGAAGATAGTTGTTGTTTTTGTAAGCATTTTGGGAGATTCTTACTTTACTTTTTTCTTCGTGGAGTAGATGAAATGCAAAACGGGATGTTTTTTCATAAACAACCATTCTAGCTGAATTAGAACCTATATCTATGACAGCTACCCGTTTTGCCATAAACTTACTCTTCTACGGAGAGATTTTTATATTTAAATTGAAGTTCTGCGATTGACTCTACATTATCTTTATCTGGAACTATACAATCAACTGGACAAACTGAGATACAAGCTGGTTCATCATACACAGTAACACACTCTATACAGCGATCAGGATCTATATAGTAAATAGGGTCTCCTTCTTCTATCGCTGTTGTTGGACATTCTTCGCGACATGCGTCACATGCTATACACTCATTATTTATTATTAATGCCATTGAAAAACCTTATATATTATTACTTATATTTTTGATGTCAGATTTATAGCAGAATAAAGCTTTATTGTATTTTAAATAGATAATTATCTATCTATCTTTTTATGGGTAAAATACAAGAAAGTTTTGAATTTAGCGTAAGAGAAGCAATTGTTCCATCAATACCATCATCTCTATTTTGAAGTTTGATCGTTGCTCCAAGTCCATCTGCAGCACTTTTTGCTAAAAAAAGTCCTAGCCCAACACCAGGTTTATTGCCTTGCCTTTTAAATGGTGCAAACAGATCAGCACTATCATCTATCCCACACCCCTCATCAATAACTTCTATTAGTAAACCCATAGAATTTTGAGAACTTCTTATAGTTACTTTTTTATTTTTTGGAGTAAATTTTAAAGCATTTTGTAAAAAGTTTTGTACGATTTGATTAAGTAAGCTAACTTGCAATGTTGCCATATATTGATCAGGTTCAAAGTGTATGATTAATTCTTTATTTTCATTTTCAGCTAGTAGTTTAAAGTCATTAGCTTTTTGTTTTAAAAACTCAATTACATCAATTTCTACTGGTTTGTCAAGTTGCGCACCCTCTTGCCTACCAATGTTTAAGATGTTTGATACTATTATATTCATCTCATCTATAGTTTTATTTGTAACTTTTAGAGCATCTATGTACTCCTCAGCAGAGCGTTTTTTTATGAGTGTAACTTGATTTTTAAGCTTTATTACTGCAAGGGGAGTTTTTAGTTCATGTGCTGTTCCAATAAATAGTTCCTTTTGGTATTTCACAAAATTTTGTATTCTGCTTATAAGGTGGTTTATAGTAGTTCCTAGTGGTTCAAACTCTTCTGGAAGTTCTTCTACTCTTATGGGTTGAATAAGATGCTCATTCATATTTGAGAGCTTAGAAGTTAAAGTTTTCACAGGTGCAACTAACATTTTTGAAAGACCTATTGCATAAAGAATAACTAGTAAAAAACCAGCAATATTTATGATGAAAATATAGTTTAAAATCTTTTCTAATAATAATTGAGTATGAGTGACTTCTCTTATGATTTTTAGATAGCTATTGGTGTCTATTTGAAATGGGTATATCAGTGTTAGAAAAGTTTTTTTATTTTTTGTTGTTTTATAT
>JAMOQK010000049.1 GCA_027064045.1 Sulfurimonas sp.
AAGTTTACAGTATAATATGTTACAATCACATTGAATTAAAATTAAAACAAAAAAAAGGCGTAATTATGTTAGAAGATATGAAAGAAGAGATATCTCAAGGTATCGAAAAGTTAAATGAAACAGGAAAAATGACTGCCGAAGAGGTAAAAGCCCTAACGCAAGAAGCCGTAGTAAAAGCAACGCAAAAAAGCAAAGAAGGCATTGGTGAGATGAATGAGATTGCAAAAGAAGCTGCAACCACAGCAGTAGAAGAGCTTAAAAAAGTAAAGCAAGAGACAAAAGAGAATGTTGATGCTGCTATAGAAGGTGTCCTAAATGGTGCTAAACAAAAAACGCAAGAAATGATTGATACACTTGATTATAAGATGTTAAAAACAAAATATAAAGTAGAAGATAAAAAAGAAGAGTTGGCACTAAAACTCAAAGATGCACTTGACGGTGTCAAAGAAGCGGCAAGCAGATTTACAGATGAAAACAAAAAGCATATAGAAGAAGCTGTAACAACTATAAAGCTTAAAAATGCCCAAATGCTTGGTCTTATGGAAGCCACAATTAAAGAAAGTGCCAAAAAGGTTATTGAAGAAGATCAAGATGTAGAAAAAAGAGTTGCACAAATTACGCAAAAAGCTGTTAATGATGCATTGTGTGATGTAAAACTTACAACACAAAAAATCAAAGATGTTACAAAAGCAGCTATCAAATCTGCGATTGAAGCAGCACAAGAAGAAAAACAAAAAATTAAAGAAACTACAAAAGGTGCCATAGAGGGTGTTAGAAAAGCTTTACTTCAAAAAATTGAAGAAGAAAAAACTTCTTTAGAAGAGATCAAAAACAATACAAAAACTTTTGTTGAAGAAGATGTGCGTCAAACCATAGATGATTTAGAGTTCATTGAAGATGCTTTTATGGAAGAGTTAAAAGAGCTTTCTCAAACTAATGATATGCTTAGCGATACAGCACTAGAAGCTATCTCTAAAGAGACAGATACAATAAAAACACACCTACCACAAATGAAGGAAAAAGCACAAGAAGTTATTAAAGAAGCAGTTGAAATTCTTAAAGAAAAAGGTCAAGAAGTTGCATACAGTGCCAAAGGGAAAAGTCATGAGATACTTGAAAATATAAAAAGTGAAGTAGAAGATCTTTCTGAGCGTATGGTAAAAGTTGCAAAAGGAACACTCTCAGGTATGGTTGAAGGTGCAAAAAAAGCTTTAAAAGAAGAGGAAAAATAAAATGAAAAAAATAATTACAACAACATTATTGGTAGGTACTCTTATGAGTACCTTTGGTGTGACTTCATTGTTAGCAAACAGTGATACACAAACTGTTGAGCAAAAAGCACAGAAACTTGTTGCAGATGCAAAAGTAAAAGCCCAAGCACTTATTGAAAAAGCAGAAGCTGATGCAGTAGCACTCAAAGCCCAAGCACATAAAAGCATAAACGATACATCAAAAGAAGCAAAAACCTTGGCTGCACAGACACTACAAAAAGTCGGACAGGAGAAAGAGAAGTTTGCTGATAAAACAACTGTAACCCTACAACATGTAAAAGAGGGAACAAAAGACAAATTAATTTATACAAAAGAACTTGTAAATAAATCAGTAGTAAAAACAAAAAGTGCTGTAAATGATGCACTAATTTTAAGTTCTATTAAATATGCATACCTTACAAGCCCTGATATTCACTCAACAAAAATAGATGTTGATGTAAAAAATGGTGTTGTAAAACTTTTTGGTAAAATTTCTTCAAAAGAAGAAGCACAAGAAGCTATACTTATTGCATTTTTAACAAAAGGTGTGTGGGCGGTTGAGTCTTTTTTCATGATTGAAAAATAGTCTTAAAAATTATAAAAGAATATGAAAGATATAATAATTGTCAATATTGTTTCAAAAACACATTTTGTTCTAGTTGGTTTTTTATCTTTCATTTTAGTAGCACTTGGTGCTACTTTTATTATTCTTCAATATGGTGTAGATATTAAAGAAGCATCTTTTGAAAATATAACCATAAAAAAGATACATATTCAATGGGATGAAAAATTAAATATCGCCGTTGAAGAACTTTCCATTAAAAAAACAAAACAATCACAACATTCAAAAACATTCAAAGAGATAAAAAAGACATTGCTCAACTCTGTTGCCAAATATGTCGATATAAATACACGCTATCTCTCTTACATCGAATCATTTAGCATTAAAAAAATAAAATATAACACAATAAGAGCCACTTTAAAATACAATTATCAGCAAAAGGGTGTTTTTACTTTAAAAGCACCTGATTTTTATATGCACTCACACTTTAAATTGAATGGTGATAAAATTGTATTTGATATTGATGATTTTACAGGCTTAAAAAATAAAATAAAAGCCAAAGGCATAGCAACTATCGATACGAAACTCAAAAAGATTTTTACAAAAATAGAGATACATATAAACAATGATGTAGTTCTAATATTATATGGAACTGCTGATCAAGAGCGTTTTACATATAGTGTTGATTCTAAAAAAAAGATAGAGGATATTCGTGCTTTCGTAGCTCTTTTTCATTTGAGTGATACGCTTAAATTTTGGGCAATGGATGCCATTGATACATCAAGCATTCAAATTCATAAGATACGAGGATTTGTGGAGTATGATTCACTCAACTCAGCCTATAAAAATCTTTATATCTCAGCAACGCTCAATAAGTTTAACTACACATATAATCCAAAACTTGATGCAATTCATACAAAAAAAGGTGAACTTGAATTTTCAAAAGGTGTTTTGTCTATTTATCCAAAAGAAGCCCATACCTACAAAGTGCCTCTTCAAAAGAGCTGGGTAAAAATTGATTTTACAAAACCACAGAGTATGCTTACTCTGCATCTTTTACTTTATGCACGATTAGAGAGTGACATTATGCATATTTTAAATGCATATGAGATTAACCTGCCGTTTGTGCAGCATACGGGTAAAATAAAAACAGATTTAAAACTTGCGATTAATCTTGAAACACTTGATGTTGATACTCAGGGGACTTTTTCTACCAAAAAAGCCAATATTGATTATTCGGGCATCAATCTTGATGTAAAAGATTTGCTTGTAAAACTGAATAATTCCAATATTACCATCGTACATATGAAAGCACACTATAAAAATGGTATGGATGCTGTTGCAGATGCTACTGCACACTACAACACAAAAAACTCTACAGGAGAGATTACTTTTGATTTTACAAAAATACAACTCTCTGCAGATGAATATCTCAAAACAGAGAAAAAGCCTCTCAAGGTTATCTATAAAATTTCTCCAAAGGCAGACAAACTCATAATAGACAAATCAAAATGGCATTTTAAAGATGTTGTGTTTGTGCTTGATCCCTTAACGCTCTCTCCTGATTTTGAGAATTTGCAGGTAAATATTCCAACAACTCATTTTAGTATTGAAAATATTGCTAATGGTGTTTTAAAAGGTGGAATAGACATAAAACATCATAAGGCTGATTTTGCATTAAATCTGTTAAAGCTCAATTATATGGGTATTGGACTACTGCACCCTGCAACAGATTTAAATCTGAATATAGATAAAAATATTTGCATAAGCTCTTCTAAAAATATTTTACTCAACATGAATGGTGTTCCATGGAGTGTGCAACATCTTTTACTTAAGATTGACAAGCAAAAGATGCACCTCCAACACACCAAAGTAAAAATAGACAACTACTTCAAAGCAGATATGCAGGTTTTTTATGATGCTAAGAGAAAAAGAGGAGATATCTATCTGAGAAATGCTGTTTTTACAGATCCAAAAACAAAAAAAGTGCTTTATCACAAAAAACAGGCACACTTACTGGTAAAAACAAAGAAAAAACAGACCGAAATTGACATCAAAGAGCTAGAGGCAATACTTTTTATCAATCAAAAAAGATTGATTTTAAATTTTAACGCTCTTGGCAAAATTGCTAAAAATTTCAATATTTTAAGAAAATATCATATAAGCAACGGAAATGTACTTTTTTATAAAAATAATAATGAAGAGGCGTTGCGTTTTAAAGCTTCTCTGCGCTACAAATATAAAATTTTAACAAAGTACGGCAAAGCTGTGCAACAGTATAAAATAGAAGGAAAAATACTCAAAAACAAAACGCTTTTACTCTCAGTAAATGATAAAGTAAATGTCCAAGTGGACAAAGATATACATATCACAATTGACAACAGTGGTATTGATGTCAATGAGTTACTTGCATTTATAAAATCATTGCCACAGCAAAAAACAAAAAATGCAAATACAAATGTCTATGTCAAAGCAAAAAATTCATATATATACCTTGGAGATAATCGCTATATTCCTTCTGACAGTATCAATATTGTCTATAAAGAGAGTGGATTAAGTGGAGAACTCACCTATGCAAAAGGAAAAATGCACTTTACATTCAAAGATAATAAATTCAGTGTTGTCGGTAAAAATTTTAATGAAAAATTTGCAAAACATATCGTCACTTTTGCAAAACTTAAAGGTGGTAATTTTAATTTTTCCATAGACGGAACGCCTGATGCATACCGTGGCAGTGTCACTATTAGAGATACAATTATAAAAGATTATGTGCTTTTAAACAATATTTTGGCATTTGTAGATACAGTTCCCTCTCTTATGACTTTTTCTTTACCAGGATACAGCACAAAGGGTGTGCATGCTGATAAAGTCTATACACAATTTTATTTCAAAAAAGATATTTTTCACATTTCGGATTTTCGTATAAAATCCAAAGAGATGAGAATTGCAGCCAAGGGTAGCTTAAGCAGTAAATATGATACGATTGATATGAAAATGGAGCTTAAAACAAATTTTGGCAGTACACTCTCAAAAGTTCCACTTGCAGGGTACATCATATTTGATGGAAAAACTCTTTCAACAAAACTAAAAATAACAGGAAAACTCAGTGATCCAAAAGTAACAACGATGGTTACAAAAGACATTGTTTCCGCTCCTGTAAACATCATAAAAAGGACATTGAAATTACCATATAAATTGATAAAAGATGTATTAAAATGATGATATAATAGCTATGAAATAAAAAAAGGATGAAAAATGCAAAGAGTTACAGCAGATGATATAGTAAAAATGGGATTAGGTGCGATGTTTATTGCCAAAGAAAAAGTTGAGGGTCTTGTTGATGAAGCAATGAAACAGGGTGATATAAGCAAAGAACAGGGTGAAGAGTTTTTACAAAATCTTAAAAGTCAGGTGGAAACAAAATCACAAAATATTGATAAAACAATAAAAACTGAAATTCACACCCAGCTTAAAGAGTTAGGACTTGCAACCAAAGAAGATATAGCCTCTTTGCGTCGTGAAATAACTGCTTTAAAACATGAAATCCAAAAATAATGTTTGATACACTACGGCAAGTTGAACGAACTAAAGATATCATCACTGTTTTACTAAAAAACGGTTTTGATGATATCGTCAGTGCTATGGGGATTGAAAAATATCTTCAATTTTCTATTCCTAAAAATGTGCAAAGTTCCTTACATTTAAGCCGAAGTGTACGCATTCGTAAAACGATTGAAGGACTTGGGCCTACTTTTATTAAAATGGCTCAGATTCTCTCAACTCGTCCCGATCTTATTTCACTAGAACTTGCCGACGAATTTTCCAAGCTTCAAGACAATGTTGAAGCAATACCTTTTGAGATAATAAAACCCCGTTTTGTCGAGGAGTTTGGAAAAGATGTTGATGAGATTTTTGAAACAGAACTAGTGTTGGTTGCTTCAGCATCTTTGGGACAGGTTTACAAAGGTCGTTTAAAGAGTGGTGAAGATGTAGCTGTAAAGATACTCAGACCAGGTACGCAAAAGATGATTTATTCAGATATAGAGATCATATATCATCTTGCCTCTTTGCTTGAGAACAAACTTGGAAGTTACGGGATTCACTCCCCTAAAAAGATAGTGCAAGAATTTGAAAAAAGCATCAAAAAAGAGCTTGACTATAATGCCGAGGCATTAAATCTGAAACTCTTTATAAAAAATTTTGATGGAAACAAAAATATTCTTGTACCAAAACTTTATGAAGAGTTTTCCTGTAAAAGTGTATTGACTATGCAATATATAGAAGGCATTAAAGTCACCGACACAAAAAAACTAAAAGAGATTGGCATTGAACCAAAAGAGATTGCACAAAGAGGTTTTAATCTACTTTGCGAGCAGATATTTATACATCGTTTTTTTCATGCTGATCCACATCCGGGTAATATTTTTGTTCTTGAAGATGGACATATATCGTTTGTTGATTTTGGAATGATGGGAAGTATTGCAGAGCGTGATCGAAAATACTTTGTAGATATGATCTATTATATTACAAAAGAGGAGGAAGAAAAGGCAGCATTTTGTATTTTAGAGTTATCAAAAGTGCAAAATGACAATCTTGATGAAGATGCCTTTGCCAAAGATATGGGTGATGTTATTCGTACCTATTTTTATGGTTCACTCAACGATATTAAGATAAAAAATCTTTTAAATGATATAGTTACTCTGATGAGTCGCTACAGAGTCTATTTTAGAGAAAATAACTATCTGCTTGTAAAGGCTTTAATGACAATAGAGGGAGTAGGTAAAGAGCTAGATCCTGACTTTAATGCAAGTGTAGCAATCAAGCCTTTTGTTATACAATTTTACAAAAAAAACTTTTCATTTATGGCATTGCTTTCCAAAGTTGGTGAAATACCCAAAGAACTGGGTGATTTTTTAATGCAATTTCCTCAGGACATCAAAGCAATAACGCAGAAGATGAAAAGTGGTAAACTAAAAATAGAGTTTCAACACATAGGACTTGAAGATATACAAGAGAGTATGGAAAGGTCATTAAATAGACTTTCAATAGCTGTGGTAATTGCAGCTATTTTAATAGGTTCTTCTTTATTGCTACTTGCTAAAACACCACCTCTACTTTTTGGCATTCCCATTCTGGGATTAGCTGGATTTGTAACAGCTGTTTTTATGGGAATGGTGCTTATCTACTCTATTTTTAAAAAAGGCAAATTCTAAATGAGTATGCCAAGCAAATCAAAATGGACAATCCAGCACAAAGAAAACTTAGTCACCACTTTGGAACTGATATTACTCATTTAAAGCATTCATATAATATCCCAAAAAAAAATTAATTTCCTAAAACATCCATTTTTCTTTTTAAATCTGTCATCTCTCCAATATTAGATATAGCTTTTGAAAGAGCATTCTTTAATTTTGATTCATAAATTTGTTTATTATCTCTATCAAACTTAGCTATAACATCATTATATAAAATTATAAATTCTTGAATTAATTCAACTGCTACCACCGTTATTTTAGGATGTGAAGCTATAGAGATAACCAAATCGAAACCTTTTTTAATTTTAGAATCCATATCATCTATCTCAATATACCTCTTAGATGTTTCAGAATCTCTAGTTATTAACTTTCTAAGGATTTCAATAAGACCATCTTCATTTACTTCAATATCACCCATCCTATTGTTAATATAGGCTCTCATATCCGTTAAATTCATTTTAGAAATTCTCTGAATTATTTGAGAATGTGCTTCATCTTGAGATGAGATTTCATTTTTTTTCTTACCTAAAATATTTCCAAACATTTTATACCTTTATTTTAGAACTATCTATCTCTATAACTGTATGAACATTTCCTCTTGGATTATAATCTGCTACAATTTTCATATATTTTGGTTTTAGTTTTCTCTCTAAAAGCCCATATATTTCATTTGCCGAATTTTCATGACTTATATATCTCTCACGAAAGGAGTTAATATATAGTTTTATAGCTTTTAATTCTACTACCCATTCATCTGGAGTATATTCCAAGTATATAGTAGCATAATCAGGATACCCACTTCTAGGGCAAAGACATGAAAATTCTGGAAGAGTCATTTTAATAAGATATTCTCTTTTATGTTCATTTGGCCATATTTCCAAATCTTTTTCAACATCAAATTCATTGACTATTTTTTCACCATACTTCATTTCATCAATCATCTATTTTTCCTTGTATAATTTCTAATGAGGCAAGATATTTACCTTGTAAGTAATCTATACCTATATCTTGTGCAAACTTTTTTACATCTTTATTTTCAATATTTTTTAACCATGTCTTAACACCTTTTTCATGTGCCATAAGATTAAAACCATCTATAATATTTTTATTTTTAATATTTTTTGCATAATAACTATCAAATCTAACAACATCTATATCTAAATCTCTTAGATATAAAAAACTTGTGTGTATAGATCCCAATCTATCTATGGCTATTAAAACACCCATTTTTCGAAGTATTTTTAATATATTATTATATCTGTCTATTTGTGAATAATACTCTTTTTCACTTAGTATAAACATTATTTTATGTTTGATATTTGGATAATTATTTAAAAGCTCTTTTATTTTTATTAAAAATTGTTTGTTTCTTAAAGATATTGGGGATACAAATAAAGCACAAATTTTATCATCAAAATGTGAATATTCTTGCATACTTTTTTCTATCACCATTAAATCAAAATCAACCATTAATCCTAATCTATTTATAACTTTCATATAGTTTTTTGGAAAAAGTATCTTGTTATTAGAACTTTTTAATTTTATAAAACACTCTTTAATAACACATTTATTATTTTGAAAAACATCTTGTGTACTTATTAAAAATTTCCTATTTTTTATAGAATCAATAACAGATGAATCAAGTTCACTAGGGTTTAATTCCTCATCTTTTATAGATGTTATATCTTTTTGAAGTTCAAATAGATGTTCTATCATATAATCTAATTCATTTGAATATGTAGTATCTGTTATGGTTATTAAAATTTTAACCTCTATATCGTCAACTTTAAACTCATCAACTTTAAGAGACATCAGTTCTAAAATAGTTTTATATCTACTTTTATTTCCTTTTAATCCTAATACAAAATCACCACCCTTGATATGACCCATTGGAAATTTTTTAATATCTCTATCTTTTAAATAGTCATTAACCCAATAGGCAACTCTTTTTAAAACTTTATCACCATTTTTTATACCATAAGTTGTATTTATATCATTTAAATTATTTATACTTATAAGAACTAATGAATAGTCATCTTTTTGTTCTAACTCTTTTTGTAGATATTTATAAAGATATTCCCTTGTAAAGGTTTTGGAAATTTCATCCGTAATTTTGACAGTAAAACCATTATATATAAGATAAAAGATAAAATAGATACTGAAAATTAAAAGTAAAACTGCTTCAAAATAAAATGCTGGTTGAAGTGTTTCATAACTATTTATAAGTGTATGTGAAACAAAAGCAATTATAAGAGCAAAGATGGGAAGTCCCATCCTAAGTGCTAATTTAAAACGATATTCTCTCTCTTTGGCATGTGGAAGTAACATATATTTATAAATTAAACATCTAAATGTTTAACATCTTTTGCATGGGTTTCAATATAATTTCTGCGAGGTTCAACCTCATCACCCATAAACAAAGTAAATGAATCACTAGCAACTTCAGCATCTTCTATAGTGACTTGAAGTAAAACACGATTTTCAGGTGTCATAGTTGTTTCCCAAAGTTGTTCAGGATTCATTTCACCAAGACCTTTATATCGTTGTATATAAGCACCTTTTTTAGCGTAGTTTTTTATATTTTCAAGTTCAGAGATGATGTCATTTTTAAAACTTAAATCCCATTCTTTGATTTTATTATAAACATAATTTGCTTCTGTAAAATGTGGTGCTGAAAAAAGTTCATCATTTATAAGTAACTCTTCCATACCACCTTTTGTTTGAACAAATATATGTATCTCATTTGTTTCTTCATTTATAGTTTTTGTTAAAATATTATTTTCAATAGAGTTCAAAAACTCTTCAACTTTATCAAAAAGAGTTTTAGCATCTAAACTAATTAAATTTGGATTTTCTATAAAATGTCTTATCAAATCAACAAGAGCATATCTTCTATTTAATGATTCAAGTGAAAGGGCATAATGATCAACCATCTTAAAAAATGCTACCAAGTCATTATGTCCAACACTATCAACCTCTAAAGACTCTACACCATTATCTATAAGAAAATCATTCATTGCACGATCATCTTTAAAATAAATCTCTTTTTTACCTTTTTTATAACGATAAAGTGGTGGTTGAGCAAGATACAAATAACCTTTTTCCACAACATCTCTAAAATGTCTAAAAAAGAATGTAAGAAGAAGTGTTTGGATGTGAGAACCATCAACATCGGCATCGGTCATGATAATTATCTTATGATAACGAAGTTTATCTTCATTATATTCTTCACCAATTCCACAGCCCATAGCCGTAATCATATTTGTAATTTCATCAGATTTTAATATCTTTTCAAGTCGTGCTTTTTCAACATTTAAAATCTTACCTTTAAGTGGCAATATTGCTTGAAAAACTCTATCACGACCCATTTTAGCCGAACCACCTGCAGAATCACCTTCCACTAAGTAAAGTTCACAAATACTAGCATCTTTACTTTGACAATCAGCAAGTTTTCCAGGAAGTGTTCCCACTGTCATATGATCTTTTCTACGAGTTAACTCTCTTGCTTTTTTAGCAGCCTCACGACCTCTTGCAGCCATAAGAGCTTTAGAAACTATCGCTTTTGCTTCTATAGGATTTTCTTCAAAATATTTAGAAAGTATCTCATAAGTTTGTTTTTGTACCAAAGGTCTTACATAAGTATTTCCAAGTTTACCTTTTGTTTGACCTTCAAATTGTGGTTCAGGAACACGAGCAGAAACGATAGCAATTAAACCTTCTTTTACATCATCACCACTTATTTTTACATCTTTTTCTTTTGCAGCACCATTTTTAGAATTATAGTTTGATACAACTCTTGTTAATCCTGCACGAAAACCAGCCTCATGTGTACCACCATTTGGTGTACGAATATTATTTACAAAAGAAGCAAGTTTTTCTTCATAAGAATCATTATACATTAAAGCTATATCAAATTCTATATCTTCTATTTTTGCACTAAAACTATAAACAGATGCTACTTTAGTTTTTTTATTCATGTCAGCTACATATTGAGCTATACCACCTTCAAAATGGTATTCCTCTTTTACATTTGTTCTTTCATCAATAAATTTTATAGTGATAATTGGATTTAAATATGCCAGTTCTTTAAATCTTTTTGCAAGATATTCATACTCAAAAGTTATAGTTTCTGTAAATATACTAGGATCTGGAGCAAACTCTATAGTAGTACCTGTTTTACGAGTTTTTCCTATAACTGCTAACGGTTCTTGAGGGATACCATTTTTAAATGATTGCTCATGTATTTCACCCTCTCTATAAATGGTCATTTTTAAATCTCCAGAGAGTGCATTTACAACACTTACACCAACTCCATGAAGACCACCAGATACTTTGTAAGTATCTTTATCAAATTTACCACCAGCATGAAGTACTGTTAAAACAACAGTTGCAGCACTCATACCCTCTGTTGGGTGCATATCAGTAGGAATACCACGACCATTATCACTTACTTTACAAGTTCCATTTTTTGTAAGTGTAACAGTTATAGTATCACAATAACCAGCCATTGCCTCATCTATGGAGTTGTCTATAACTTCATAAACAAGATGATGAAGACCTCTGTGACCAGTATCACCAATATACATTCCTGGTCTTTTTCTAACAGCTTCTAATCCCTTAAGAACCTTAATATTACTAGCACCATAATTTTCCATTAATACTTCCTACTGTTTAAATCACATAATTAGACTTATTTTATCTAATTTTAACTAAAAGGAAGTTTGAAGGTATCATTTTATATAACTATTGGCATCACTACTGTTTTAAAATTTTCATCACTTAATATAAAAGGTAAATTTTCTTCATTTAATCCTATAGTAAATTCAGAAGAATTTATAGAGTTTAAAAAATCTAATAAGTATCTTGAATTTATAGCTATAGTAAAAGGTTCAGTAAAGTTTGTATTGAAATTTATATCTGTTTTTGCTTCAATATTATCATCACTTAAACTTTCAAATGTAATTTTATCATTAAAAAAAGTTATTTTTACATCTGTTGATATAGTAGTTATTTGTTTTATAGACTCAATCATAGTAGCTTTTGGAAGTAAAAGTGTATGATTTATCTCTTTTGGTATTATTCTAGAATATTCTGGAAATTTACCATTTATGAGTTTTGTAAAAAAAATATATTGATCTGAACGAATTATAAGATTTGTTTCATCATAATAAAGTTCTATATCATTAAAAAATAATTTTTGAATCTCTATAATAGCTTTTTTTGGAATTATTATAGATAATTCGTTTAAACCTTGATTTGAAATATTTACTATAGCTAATCTTCTTGTATCTGTTGATGCAAAATTTATACTTTCTTTTTTTATATCAATTAAAGCACCATTTAATTCAAATTTTGGATTATTTGTATCTATTGCAGGTGTTATTTTTTTAAGTGATTCTATGAGAGAGTGAGAATCTATAGTTATACGAGCTTTTTCTTTATAATCTGGAAAAGCTGGAAATTCATTATATGAAAATGTTGGTAATTTAAAATTTGAATGTGCTTGGGAGATAAATAACATATTATTTTTAACTTCCAAGTTTATATTACCATCTTTTAAAATTCTTACAATATCTAAAAATTTTTTACCATTAGCTGTAACACTTCCCTCTTCAATTATATTTAAATCACTAGTTATAACTTCAAAACCTATTTCAAAATCTGTAGCTTTTAAAGTTAATTTAGAATTAAGTACATTTAAATAAACATGAGATGTTATTTGTGAAGTATCTTTTTTTTCTAAAAATGGCTGAGCATGTAAAAGAATATTTTCAATAATTGATTTTGAAATAGTTATTTTCATTTAAATTCCTATATATATTATATAATTTTAGTATGTAGTAGTAGGGGTATGTGATAGTGTGAATATCATATACTAATCCCTATTTTAAGAGTTATTTAGATGTGATGAACATTACTAACTCTTTTCACATATATTCACTTTTATGATTATATCTTTTTTTTACTTTTTTTTACTTTTTTTTTAACTGGAAGTTATTTTATTTGTTAATTCTTTAATTTTAATGTTAAAATCTTCATCATTTTCCATTAAAGAGTTTATTTTTTTAAGTGTATGACTTATAGCTGTATGGTCTTTCATACCAAAGTACAGTGCAAGTTGAGGCATAGTATTTTGAGTTAAATCACGACATAAATATATAGCTATTCTTCTTGCATAAACTATATTTCTACTTCTACCTTTTGATTTTATTTCACTTGGTTTTATATTTAAATTTTTTGCTACAAATTGTGTGATAGTATCTAATGTTAAATCTTTCTGTTTTTCTTGAATTTGATCTTTAAGTACATTTTTTGTAAATGCTAAATCTATATCTACATGCATAAGTTGAGAATAAGCATGAAGCTTTGATAAAATTCCTTCAATCTCACGAACATTACTCTCTATAACTGTAGCTATATAATTAATAATATCTTTTGAAAGTTTTACTTTGTTTATCTCACATTTTTTTTCTATGATAGCTATTTTTGTTTCAAGTTCTGGTGGTTGTATATCTGCAACCAAACCCCATTCAAAACGGCTTTGAAGTCTAGCTTCAAGACCACCTATTTTTTTTGGATGTTTATCAGCTGTTAAAATGATTTGTTTTCCACTATTTCTAAGTGCTTCAAAAGTGTGAAAAAACTCCTCTTGAATAGAATCTTTACCACTTAAAAATTGTATATCATCTATAAGAAGAACATCACATTGACGATATTTTTTTTGAAATCTTTCCATAGATTGGTTTCTTAAGTGTCTTATAAAATCATTTAGTAGTTGTTCACTTGTTGTATATATTACTATTTTACCTTGATTTTGAAAAACATTTCCAGCTGCTTGCATAAGATGGGTTTTACCAAGACCAACACCACCATATATAAATAGTGGGTTGTATGTTTCTCCTGCTTTATCACATACACTTTTAACTGCTGCATAAGCAAACTGATTACTTCCACCAACCATAAAATTATCAAATGTATGTGAAGGATTTAAAAGTGAATGTGGAATTATTTCTTTTTGAATTTTTTTTGTTTTTCTTCTATTTAATAAATTTTTTAAAGTTATTTGTACAGTTACTTTAGAACCTGTTTTTATTTCAAAGAGATAAGCTATTTTATCAGTATATTTACTTTTAATCCAGTTAGATATAAGAGCATTTGGGGCATAGAAAATAGCTAAATCACTTGTTGAATTTTTTAAATCGTAATCTAGCTGTTTTATATATCTTTTATATTCAACTTCTGTTATCTCTTCTTTTAATAGTTGTAAAACTTCCTTACCAATATTCACAAAAACACCTTAATTTATATTTATATGTGAATATTACTAAGTATTTGCATAAAATATGGTTAAAATGATGTGAATAACTAAAATGTGAATAAGTGAATAAAATGATTATACTCGGAATAGACCCTGGAACTAGAAATATGGGCTATGCTCTTATATCTTTAGAAAATACAAAGATATCTTTAGTTGAAGCAGGTCTTATAAAAATGAAAGCTGAAAATTTACAATTTCAAATACCACAAATGGTCGAGGGTTTAGATACTATTTTTAAAAAACATAATATTGATGAAGTTGCAATGGAAGACATATTTTATGCACATAATCCTGCTACAACTATAAAATTAGCTCAATTTAGAGGTGCTATAATGCTAAAACTTTTACAAGAGTTTGGACAGTTTAATGAATATACGGCTTTGCAAGTTAAAAAAGCATTAACTGGTAAAGGCAAAGCATCTAAAGAACAGGTAAATTTTATGGTAAAAAGACTTTTAAATATAAAAAAAGAGATAAAACCACTTGATATAAGTGATGCAATGGCAGTAGCAATAACACATTCTCAACGGATAAAATTTAAAAAATAAAGGAAAAAAGTAGGTGAAATTTATTCATCTACTTTTTTATAATACTACAGCAAATACAACACCTCTACGATATATATAGATTCTTTTTTTATTATTATTTTTTGTTGCTTTTTTAAAATCATTGAGATTTGAAATCTCATTATTTTCTATTTGGATTATAATATCTCCGTTCATTATCCCAACTTCATCAGCTTTACTTTTTGTGGTAACATTATTAACTAATACACCTTTTATATTGGTTTTTGTTTTTAGTGTTTCAACACTTAAACCTTTATATTTTTGAGCATTTAAAGATGTTAATAGTTTATCTTGTGAATCAAGTTTAACAGTTTTTATATAGATTTTTTTATCTCTTAATATCTTTATTTTTACTTTTTTATTTGGAGAAAAAGAACCTATGAGATTTTTTAATCCACTTGCACTTTTTATTTTTATATCATTGACTGCTATGATTAAATCTCCTCTTTTTAAACCAGCTTTTAGTGCAGGTGTGTCATCTTCTACACTTGTAATTAATGCTCCAAATTTATTATCATAAAAACTACTCATTTCATTACTAACATCACTTATACCTACACCTAGATAGGCTCTTGTATATTTTCCATTATTTACAAGTGAAGTTGCTATAGAAGTTATCATATTTGATGGTATTGCAAAACCTATCCCTACATTTCCACCACTTCTTGAGATGATTGCAGAGTTCATACCTATTAGATAACCTGCAGAGTTTATTAATGCTCCACCAGAATTTCCAGGATTTATAGAAGCATCTGTTTGTATAAAATTTTCATATTCAACTATACCTACACTACTTCTACCAGTTGCTGATACTATCCCTTGAGTGATGGTTTCACCAACTCCAAAAGGATTTCCAATAGCAAATACAACATCACCAACTTTTACTTTATCAGAGTTATAGATTTTAATAGCATTTAGATTTTTAGCATCTATTTTGATTATAGCTATATCACTTTTTTCATCTCTACCTATGAGTTTTGCCTCATACTCTTTTTTATTACCTGCTATACTAACTTTAATCTTATCAGCACCATCTACAACATGATTATTTGTAACTATATAACCGTCTTTTGATATAATGACACCACTTCCCAAGGCTCTTTGAATCCTCTCTTGAGGGAATATTTTGTGATTTTTAAATAGGTTTCTAAAAAATGGATCATTCATCATTGGTGGCATAGACCTTGATTGTGAAGATAGATTTTTTTGTGTTGATATATTGACAATAGATGTTTTAACATTTTTTAAAATGTTATTGTAAGAGAGTATGTGTTCTTGTTTTGTTGGAAAAACTCTATCGAGATTTTTATCTACAAAATTAAATTTAACACTCTCTTTTGCATTTAAAAGTGTTAGTGAGACTAAACAGATTAATAATAATTTTTTCATTGTAACTCCTAATAATAAAACTACTAAAAGTTTATAACTAAATGGTTTACAAACTACTAACAGAGGGCTAACAAAAAGTTAATGGGTTTTAAAAAGTGCCTTGTTTATATTTTATGGATAAACTCTCTGTATGGCATGTGGAAGTTTTTATATTTGAGATATTTTTACATCTACCTATACCAAAATAAAATAGATTATTCTCTTTTATAATGGAAATACCATTACTCATATCAACTAAATTTAGTTTTTTATTTTCCAATAAAAGAGCATCACTAACACCACTAAATTCAAGTGTTATACTTACCCAGTCAAAATCTTTTGCTTTATCTTGTGTTGTTAGTGTTATAGAGATTGTGGTTGGTGAGATGACATCCACATGCCGAAGTTCACCATCACAAAAACTATCAAATCTGTCTAAAAACTCTTTAATATTAGTTAGTGGTTTCATTTTATTGACAACCTACACACTCCATACTTCTATCTTCAACATCATTTGCAACTTCTGGGGATTGACTTCTTAGATAGTATGTTGATTTAAGTCCAAGTTTCCAAGCTAACATATAAATCTCATTTAGGTATCTTCCACTTGCTTTATCTAATGTTATAAATATATTTAAACTTTGTCCTTGATCTATCCATTTTTGGCGAATAGCTGCTGCTTTTATAAGAAGTGTTTGGTTTAATTCATATGCCGGTGTATAATAACTCCAAGTTTCAGGTGAGAGTTTTGGAACAACAACAGGGATAAGTCCACTTAAATTTTCTTCAAACCATTTTCTTTTAAATACAGGCTCAATAGCTTGAGTAGTTCCTGTAAGGATAGAGATAGAACTTGTTGGAGCGATAGCCATAAGATAACCGTTTCTTATTCCCTGAGTTTTTACTTTTGTGCGAAGTTCGTCCCATTCATAAGCTGAAGCAAAAAGTCCACCTCTATCAACAAGATTTAAAACTTGAGCATTTGCATGGTCTTGAGGCATAATACCTTTGCTCCATTTTGAACCATCAAATTCTGGGTAAATACCTTTTTCTTTCGCTAAATCTGATGAGCTATTTATGGCATTATAACAAACAGCTTCCATAACTTCATCTATCTTATCAAAGTGTTCTTGAGTTCCCCACATAATCCCTTTTTCAGCTAACATTTGTGCTTCACCCATAACACCAAGACCGATAGAACGACTTCTTATGTTAGTTCTTTTTACTTTTTCTACTGGGTAAAAGTTAAGGTCAATAACATTATCTAAAGCACGGATAGCAATAGGAACGACTTTATTTATATCCTCTTTAGAGTTTATTTTTGAAAGATTTACAGAAGCTAGATTACAAACAGCAGTTGAACCGTCTATTTTTTCTTTTTCAATAACAAAGATAGGCATTCCACCAAGAGAATCAAGTGCAGTTACTTTTTTAGCTGGTTTTTCAAAACCACTATCAACTTTTACTATCTCATCTTCTTCATAACTAATACTATCACCATTCTCAAATATAAATTTGATTTTATAGTGGTTTGGTTGTGTATTTTGAAAAATTTCAGTACAAAGGTTTGAACTTCTTATAATACCTTTATGATTGTTAGGGTTCACACGATTTGCATTATCTTTAAAACATAAAAATGGACTACCAGTTTCAAAATAAGAGGTTAAAATCTTTTTCCACAAATCTTTTGCTTTTATCTTTTCTTTTATAATATTATCATCATTTTCAAATTCTATATACTTTTTGTTAAACTCTTCACCATATAGTTCTGTCAGGTCTCTTACATCATAAGGATCAAAAAGTGTCCAGATAGCATCTTCTTGAACTCTTTGCATAAAAAGGTCATTTAACCACATGGCAGGGAAAAGGTCATGCGCTCTTCGTCTCTCCTCACCTGAGTTCTTTTTAAGGTCTAAGAAGTCATTTATGTCTATATGCCATGGTTCCATATAGACAGCTATAGCACCTTTTCTAGTTCCTAACTGATCAACAGCTATGGCTATATCATTTGTAATTTTTAGAAATGGCACAGTTCCACCAGCTGCATTTTTATGTCCATCAATAAAACTTCCCATTGAACGGATACCTGTCCAGTCCCAGCCAATCCCTCCACCAAATTTAGATAGCATTGCCATCTCTTGATAGGTGTCAAATATCCCTTCAATATTATCAGGAGTTGAACCAATATAGCATGAGCTTAGTTGATGTCTTGTTGTTCTAGCATTACTTAGTGTTGGGGTAGCTAACATAACTTGAAACTGACTTATCATATCATAAAATTTGATAGCCCATTCTTCTCTTTTTTCTTCTCTTTGAGCTAAAAACATTGAGATAGCCATAAACATATGTTGTGGAAGTTCTATAGGATTTGATTTTGAATCTTTTATAAGGTATCTATCGTAAAGTGTTTTTACACCAAGATAGTTAAACTGTAAATCCCTTTCAGGTTTTATATGTTTATCTAACTCTTCAAGGTTATACATATCTTTTAAACCTTGAAGAATTCTACCCTCTTTTTCCCCTTTAATAAAATATTTTTCAAGTGAACAATAACCAGAAAAACCATTAACTTGGTGATAAAGATTAAACATAAAAAGGCGAGAAGCAACAAATGTCCAGTTTGGAGCATCTATATCTATTTTATCAACTGCTGTTTTGATAAGTGTTTCTTGAATCTCTTTTGAAGTGATACCGTCTCTAAAATGTATCTGTGCATCAACTTCGAGTTCACTTTGACTTACATTTGCTAAACCCTTGACAGCTGCAGAAGTGTACTTTTGAATTTTAGTAATATCTAACGGTTCTGTCCTACCGTTTCTTTTTATAACTGTTATCATATATTCCCCATTAAAATTTATTTAAATACTCTGTTAAAAATTGCATCTACATTTTTAGTATAGTAATCATAGTTAAAACACTCTCTGATTTGTTCTTCACTAAGTTTGCTTCTTAACTCTTCATCTGCTAAAAGATGATTTAGATATAAACTTTCACCTTTTTCATTTATAGTAGGTCTTCCTTGTTGAATCTCTTCCCAAACTTTCATAGCATTTCTTTGAACTATTTTATAAGCATCTTCACGACTTACACCTTGAAGTGGAAGTTCTAATAAAACTCTTTGTGAAAAAACAAGACCACCTGTTAGGTTTAGATTTTTCATCATGTTTTGAGGATAAACGGTTAGGTTAGCTATAACATTATTCATACGGTGAAGCATAAAGTCAGTTGTAACAAACGCATCAGGTAACCAAAATCTTTCAGTTGAAGAGTGACTAATATCTCTCTCATGCCAAAGAGCAACATTTTCCATAGCAGGAGTTGCATATGATCTTATCATACGAGCAAGACCTGTTATGTTTTCTGTTAGTATAGGGTTTCTTTTATGTGGCATTGCAGATGAGCCTTTTTGACCTTTTGCAAAAAACTCTTCACACTCATAAACCTCTGTTCTTTGCCAGTGACGAACTTGAATGGCAAATTTTTCTATAGATGAAGCCATCAAAGCCAAAGCAGTTGCAAGTCTTGCATATCTATCTCTTTGTATAACTTGATTAGATGCTGGAGCTGGTTTTAAACCTAGTTCTTCACAAGCATACTCCTCAAGTTCAAGAGGTGCATGAGCAAAGTTACCCATCGCTCCACTAACTTGACCAACACAGATAACATCCATAGTTTGTTTTAGATTTTCTAAATGTCTTGCCATCTCATCATACCAAACAGCTAACACAAGACCAAATGTTATAGGTTCACCGTGGATACCATGACTTCGTCCAACCATTAAAGTCATTTTATGTTCCATAGCTCTTTTTTTGATAGATTCCATAATCATCTTAACATCTTCAATGATTAACTCTAATGAAGATTTCATTTGAAGTGCAACAGCAGTATCAACTGTATCTGATGATGTCATACCGTAGTGAAACCATCTGCTTTCATTACCCAGTGTTTCAGATATGCTTGTAGTAAATGCTATGAGGTCGTGACGAGTTACTGCTTCTATCTCATCTATGCGTTTTATGTCAAACCCAGCATTTGCTATAATATTATCTGCATCATCTTGAGGAATTTTTCCAAGTTTTGCCCATGCTTTTACAACTGCTTTTTCTACATCTAACCATGCTTGGTATTTTGCTTGGTAAGTCCATTTTGATGCCATCTCTTCTCGTGAGTATCTATCTACCATTTATTAAAACCTTTGTAATTATTATCTGATTTTTATGCTATTATTTCGCATAATTAAAGTTATTTATTTTACATTATTTATAGTAAAAAAGGGATTAAATTTTGCCATTTGTTTTAAAGAAAATGTATGCTGAGAAAAAACAGAGAGCTTTTCTATACTTGATTAATGAGTTAGGATATACACAAAGAGAGGCTCAAAGACTTATAGCCAAAGGGAGACTCCTTATAGATGGTAAAGCTATGACAAAAACAACACATGAGCTTCAAGGTGAATTTGAGTTTATATCTTTTGAACCTGCCACAAGAGGTTTAGTTCCACATGCCATATATGATGAGTTTGTTGTTTTTGATAAACCAAGTGGGGTTCTGATACATCCCCAAAATAGAAATACTGAGTATTCACTTATAGATGAATTAAAATATCAATTCGGAATGGATGCAAATATAGCTCATAGAATTGATCAAGAAACAAGCGGGTTGGTTTTATGTGCTAGAAATAAAAAAAGTGAAAGAGATATAAAAATGATGTTTCAAGAACGGGATATGAAAAAAAAATATCTCGCTATGGTTCACGGAGAGTTTAAAAGAGATATTTGTGTAGAGGCACCATTACTTCGTGCTGAAGATAAGAGTGCAATGGTAAGGATGGTTGTGAAAGTTAATGAAAAAGGAAAAGCGTCTAAAACTGATTTTAAACCTTTAAAGTATTTTCCACATGCCAATACTACTTTAGTTGAATGTTCTCCACACACTGGAAGACAACATCAGATAAGAGTTCATCTGTTTCACGTGAAACATCCAATAGTTGGAGATCCTATCTATGGGCAAAAAGAGTTAGATATAATTAGATTTTTAGATAAAGAGATAACTCCTAGAGATAGAATAAAAAATAGTGGAGCATCAAGACTCTTGCTTCACGCAAGTGAGTTAAAATTTGAACTTTATAATCAAAGTTACAATATAGAGAGTAATATAGATTTTGAAGAAATCTGCTTTGAAAGTATGATAATCAGTAAATAGAAACAACATGTGTGAATATCTATACCTATAAATAAATTAAAAAAATATAAAAACTAATACAAATTAACTAAAACCTTTGAAAGCCCTAAAATATGGACTTTAAGCTTCATAAAAGCATTGAAAAATTAAGGTTATTTTTATATAAATTAGTTCTTAAATATAGTGTAAATTTTAATATTTTATCTATTAGATTGTTATATATTCACATTTTACAACACTGTGTGAATATTATATATTTTATCGTTTAAGTTGTGGTTCTTTATGGAAAGGTACTTATAAGAAAATTAGGGTATTATTACACTCATAAACGACCTCCCTGGTGTGTTGGTCGTTTAGTTAGTTTAGTGGGAACTAAACTCCATTATATCTCTTTGATTCTATTCACATCTATTTTTTCTGCCATTTTATTTCTTTTTTTGTTTTAATACTTATTTATCTAAAAATGATTAAAATTATTAGCTTTTAACAGCTTTAACAAACCCAACTAACCCAACAATAAATACTAAAAGTATAAAAATTGCTTCTACAATGTCAAGAGATGTCATTCTTCATCCTTTTTATTGGAAGTAGTAATTTTTTTCATAAAATAGCTCATTCCAACTACCATTAATACCATGATAATCAATACTTTTATTGTATATTCTTCATTAAACATTTTTTTCCTTTAGTTGTCCACATGCTGCACTGATATCCATACCTTTTGAATCACGAATAGTGCAAAGAAGCCCATGATTTATTAGATATTCTTGAAAAGCTACCATGTCTTTTTTTTCTGGTCTCTCATAAGGTGTATCTGGATATGGATTAAAATATATTAGATTTACTTTTGCTTTTATATCGTTAAGTAATTTAACAAGTTTTTTAGCAGAGCTTAAATCATCATTTTTACCTTTTATAACTAGATATTCAAACATAACTCTTTTTCTAGTATCGATGGGAAATCGTTTTACAGCTTCAATAATAGAGTTTATATTGTGTGCTTTGTTCATAGGTATAAGTTCACTTCTAAGTTTATCATCAACAGCATGAAGTGAGATAGCTATATGAACTCCTAAATCCATCTCCCCTAGCCTATCTATTTTATTACTAAGACCACTTGTAGAGACCGTTTGTCTTTTACCTGAGATACAAAGTCCCTCATCCTCTTTAAATATCTCTATGGCATGTGCAAGATTTTCAAGATTATCAAGTGGTTCACCCATCCCCATATATACTATGTTTATCATGCGGTTATGTTTGTGGTTATTGTCTTTTTTAAGATTTACAACTTGAGCTACAATCTCACCAGCAGTTAAGTTTCTAGTAAATCCACCTTTGGCAGTTAAACAAAATACACATCCTACTTTGCATCCAACTTGAGTTGAAACACATATAGTATATTTTGCTTCTTGTATAACTTCACCATTTTCATCGTACTGGGTATCTTTCATTTTTAACCAAACAGCTTCTACGGTTTTTCCGTCTTGAAGTTCAAGAAGATATTTTATAGTACCATCAATAGAAATCTCTTTATTTATTATCTTCATAGGGTTTACGATAAATTTTTCGGAAAGTTCCTCTTTTAAAGTTTTTGGGATATTTTTCATATCATCAAAATCGGTAGCATATTTATGGTAAAGCCAACCATAAATTTGTTTAGCACGAAATGATGGTTTAACTAACGATGTTAGTTCTTTTAGTGTAAAGTCAAGTAGTGATGGTTTCATTTTTTTGTTAGTTCCTTAATTCTTAAATCCACATGTTGAGATAGAAGTTTTTTTGCTTTTTCATGGTTTTTTATGAACTCATGGTGAGCGTCTTTGTTAGTATAGTTTGTTATACAAAATACTCCACCAGCAGGTATATTAAACTCCTGTGCCACTCTTAAAACAGAGAAAAATTCCATGTTTTCAAGTTCTATACCAAAGTTTAAAAATTTTTCTGTTTTTTCTTGGCATGTGGAGATATAATTTGAAGAATTTACTATAACATCCTGTTTGTTTGTTGTGTTAGTTGAAATCATATTTTCTAGTGGTGTGTAAGCACAATTATCTAAAAAACCAAGTTCTATGTTAGTAGCTGTTTTAGACTCCACTATATCAAATATCTTATGTTTTCCATAGCTTCCAGCAGTTCCTATAAATAATAAAAATTCAGGTTTATCAAAAAGGCAAAGTCTTGTTAAATTTATAGAACTTTCAATCAGCCCTACTCCCATTGGAGTTGCAAAATCAAAGTTTTCATTGTTTCCTGCACATATAATCATACTTAAAGTATAGTAAAATTTAGACAATGTTTCACATGAAACATTAAGTATCTATAATCTTACAGCTATCCCTTCATTGTTTAAATAATGTTTTAAATCCATTATATCTATCTCTTTATAGTGAAAAATACTAGCTGCAAGTGCTGCATCTGCACCATGTTCAAACGCTTCTTTCATGTGTTGCATCGTCCCTGCCCCACCACTTGCAATAACTGGAACATTTACAGCATTTGAGATTTGCTCAGTTATATTTAGTTCAAAACCTGCTTTTGTACCATCTGCATCCATGCTTGTTAATAAAATTTCTCCACAACCTCTATCGACCACTTCTTTTGCCCACTCAAGAGCATCTATTTTAGTATCTACTCTACCACCGTTTAGATAAACATTATAGGAATTGCCTGTTTTTTTAACATCTATTGCAGTTACTATACATTGACTACCAAAGCGTTTTGCACCCTCATCAATAAGTTCAGGGCGTTTAATCGCTGCAGAGTTTACACTTACTTTATCACAACCAACATTTAAGAGTTTATATATATCTTCAAGTTTCCGTATTCCTCCACCAACAGTAAGTGGAATAAAAATCTCTTTGGCAACTTGAGCAACTATATCTACTATGGTATCACGATTGTCACTTGAAGCAGTTATATCTAAGAAAGTAAGTTCATCTGCTCCTTCTTCGTTGTAACGACGAGCAACCTCTACAGGATCACCCGCATCTTTTAAACCAACAAAATTAACACCTTTTACAACGCGTCCATCTTTAACATCAAGACATGGGATGATTCTTTTAGCAAAATAATTCATAGTAGAATTATACAATTTTAGACTTATGATAAGTTTTTTTATAACTATTACCTTTTTGTAAGTAAAATTATAGTAAACTCCTCGTTATGAAAAAAGAAAGTGTTGTAGCAAAGAAGAAGTTTGGACAAAACTTTCTTAAAGATGAAGCAGTTTTAAGAAAAATCATCCAAGCGATGCCCAAGAATGACAATAAGATTGTAGAAATTGGACCTGGCTTAGGTGATTTGACTAAATTTTTAGTTGATGTCAAAAGTGTAGAAGCTTTTGAGGTAGATACCGATTTGTGTAAAGAATTACAAAATATATTTAAAAAAGAGATTGCTACCAAGCAGCTGCATATAAATTGTGGCGATGTTTTAGACGCTTGGCAGAGTTCTTTAGTTGATGAGCCGTATGATTTAGTGGCTAACCTGCCCTACTACATAGCGACAAATATCATCCTAAAAGCACTCGCAGATCCAATGTGTAAAAATATACTTGTAATGGTGCAACTTGAAGTTGCAGAGAAATTTTGTGCTGAAGTTGGTCAAAAGATTTTTGGTTCTTTAGGGATTATAACCCAAAGTATAGGTTCTTCACATATAGTTGTGAAAGTTCCACCAACTGCTTTTGAACCACAGCCCAAGATAGATTCTGCTGTTTTTCTCATACAAAAAGACAAAGATAGAGATGATAAAAATTTTGAAGATATGCTTAGGGTTGCATTTACGCAACCTCGAAAGACTCTTATGAAAAATCTATCTTCCAAGTATGAGAAGATTGCACTTCAGGAAGCTTACAAAGAATTAAATCTTATACAAACCGTTAGACCTCATCAAGTTTGCACTCAAGACTATCACCAACTCTATAATATAATACAAGGGAGTTTGGATGGCAGAAGAAAATCAGAGGACTGAACAACAAAGCAGACCTCAAACAGACCGTAAACCAAATACAAACAGAAAAACAAATAACAATCGTAAGCCAAGTGCTAATCAAAATAGTAAACCTAGTCAAAATAAAAATAAAAATCGTAACAGACATCGTAGGCAACCTGCTCCAACTGATGAAAATTTAAAAAAATTTGTTGCTTTAAATCAAGAGATACATAAACAGAGACTTAATCCACATTATAAACTAGACTTAAATTCTAGTGATAAAATTCGTATTACTCCACTCGGTGGACTTGGTGAAATTGGTGGAAATATAACAGTTTTTGAAACCCAAAAAGAGGCTATTTTAGTTGATGTTGGTATGAGTTTTCCAGATGAAGATATGCATGGTGTTGATATTTTAGTACCTGATTTTTCATACATTAGAGAGATTAGACATAAAATTGTAGCTGTTATAATCACACATGCCCATGAAGATCACATAGGTGCTATGCCATATCTTTATAAAGAGATGCAATTTCCTATATATGCAACCCCTTTACCATTGGCTATGATTGGCAATAAGTTTGATGAACATCACATAAAAGAGTTTAGAAAATATTTTAATCCTATTGAAAAAAGAAAAATGTATAAGATAGGAAATGATTTTGAGATTGAGTGGATGCACATGACACACTCTATTTTGGATTCTTCATCTTTAGCAATAACTACTGATGCAGGTACAATTATACATACTGGTGATTTTAAGATAGATCATACTCCTGTTGATGGTTATACTGCAGATTTGCATAGACTTGCTTATTATGGAGATAAAGGAGTTCTTTGTCTTTTAAGTGACTCTACCAACTCTTATAATCCACTTCCAACACCATCAGAACTTACTGTTGCACCTGCGTTTGATCGTATATTTTCAAAAGCAGAGGGTAGGGTGATACTTTCTACTTTTAGTTCAAACATTCATCGTGTTCAACAAGCTATACAGTATGGTATAAAATATGGTCGTAAAGTTTGTGTTATTGGTCGTTCTATGGAGAGAAATATTGAAATAGCTATGCAATATGATTATGTTAGATTTCCTAAAAATATCTTTGTAGATGCAGATGAAGTGTCTCGTATGAGCGATAAAGATGTTCTTATTGTAACAACAGGTTCTCAAGGTGAAGCAAATTCTGCACTTTTTAGAATGAGTATTGGTGAGCATAGACATATAAAAATCAAGCCAACAGATTTGATTGTTCTTTCCTCTCGTGCTATACCTGGAAATGAGGGAAGTATATCTGGAATGTTAAATCATCTTCAAAGAGCAGGGGCTAAGGTAGCATCTGAAAAAGATATACATGTTTCAGGTCATGCTTCGATTGAAGAGCAAAAGCTTATGCTTCGCCTTGTTAATCCTAAATTCTTTTTACCTGTTCATGGTGAGTATAATCATGTGGCAAAACATAAAGAAACAGCGATGATGTGTGGTGTTCCTGAGAGAAATATTATTCTTATGACAGATGGTGAGCAGATAGAGATAGCACCTAAGTTTATGAGAAAAGTTAAAACTGTAAAAACTGGTAAAACTTATATAGATAATCAAAATAACCATCAAATAGAAGATGATATAGTAATAGATAGACAAAAACTTGCATCTGATGGTATTGTGATGATTGTAGCCCAAGTTGATGCTCAACATTCAAAAATGATTATGAAACCAAAAGTTACAACATTTGGTATAGTTGCAGATAGACAAGATAAAGTGTTTGCAAAAGAGATGGAAGATGTGTTAGAACATTTCTTACTTCACATGAAAGATGGTTTGATTGAAAATCCTAGAGCATTGGAAAATGATTTAAGACAGATAGTTCGTAAGCATATATACAGAAAGATGAAAAAATATCCTCTTATTGTTCCACATGTTTTAGTGTCATAGTAGAGTAAAGAGAGATTTAGATGGATAAAAATAAAGAATTTGAAGACGCAGTAAAAATTATGATGCGTTATGTTGATGAAGATCCAGGTCGAGAGGGGCTTTTAAAAACCCCTGAGCGTGTAAGAAAATCTTTTGAATTTATCTATGGTGGGTATAAACAAGACCCAGAGGAGATTTTGAAAAAAGCACTTTTTACAAGTTCAAATGATGAGATGGTTCTTATAAAAGATATAGAGTTTTACTCCACTTGTGAACATCATCTTTTACCTATTATTGGGCGTGTACATGTTGCTTATATACCAAATGGTAAGGTTGTCGGACTTTCAAAAATCCCTAGGGTTGTAAATGTTTTTGCTCGTCGTATGCAGATTCAAGAGCAGCTTACAGAGCAGATTGCAGATGCTATTATGGATACGATAGAGCCAAAAGGTGTGGCAGTTGTGGTGGCTGCTCGTCATATGTGTATGGAGATGAGGGGTGTTGAAAAAATTAACTCTATAACAACTTCATCAGCACTTCGCGGACTTTTTAAAAAAGATGAAAAAACAAGAGCCGAATTTTTCTCTTTGATAAATTCACCAACTGGAACCCGTTACTAACCCCACATGCCATTTGCTTCACTAAAAGATAAACTCTCATCTAAAAACTACTCAGTAGCTTTTGGTGAGGTTGTAAAAATCAATGCAACAGTTATAACTGCTAAAGGTCTAAAAGTCAGTATCAGTGATATGGTAAAAATCATTTCAAACGATACTGCTCAAGAGACAGTAGGAATGGTTACAGAGATAGATGGGGATACTTTTTATATAACTCCTTTTAGTTTTGTAGAGGGTTTTTGTTCTGGAGATAAAGTTTTTTTAGATTCTGCTGGACTAAATATTCCTGTTGGTTCATCTCTTCTTGGTCGTGTTGTTGACCCTTTTATGCGACCTATTGATGGTAAAGGAAGTATAAGTAGTTCAAAATTATCTCCAATTATAAAAGCACCTATTGCCGCCATGAAAAGGGGGATGATTGATGAAATTTTTAGTGTTGGTGTTAAAAGTATAGATGGTTTATTGACATGTGGAAAAGGGCAAAAACTTGGTATATTTGCAGGGAGTGGTGTTGGAAAATCTACTCTTATGGGAATGATAGTAAGGGGTTCTGTTGCACCCATAAAAGTTGTAGCACTTATTGGTGAGAGGGGTAGGGAAGTCCCTGAATTTATAGAAAAAAATCTTGGTGGAAACCTTGAAAATACTGTGATTATAGTTGCAACTTCAGATGACTCCCCTTTGATGAGAAAATATGGAGCTTTTGCGGCCATGAGTGTGGCTGAACATTTTAAAGATAAAGGTCTTGATGTATTGTTTATTATGGATTCAGTTACTAGGTTTGCTATGGCTCAAAGGGAGATTGGACTAGCCCTTGGTGAGCCACCAACTTCAAAAGGCTATCCACCATCATCTTTAACGCTTTTACCACAACTTATGGAAAGAGCTGGGAAAGAGGAGGGTAAAGGCAGTATAACGGCTTTTTTTACAGTTCTTATAGAGGGTGATGATATGAGCGATCCTATTGCTGATCAGTCCCGTTCTATTTTAGATGGACATATAGTTCTTTCTCGTGAACTTACAGATTTTGGTATCTATCCTCCTGTGCATATTTTGAACTCAGCTTCAAGGGTTATGAGTGATATAGTTTCTAAAGAGCATTTATCGGCTGTATTAAAATTTAGGAGATTTTACACACTTTTAAAAGAGAATGAGGTTTTAATCCGTATAGGTGCATACACAAAAGGTTCAGACCCAGAGCTTGATGAAGCCATATCTAAAAAAGAGCAGATGCAAAACTTTTTATCTCAAAATGCAGATAAACAAAGTAATTATAAAGATACTGTGGACACACTTATTAGTCTTATGGAAATTTCTGAAGTTATTGAGTAACTATTTTTGAGTAAATCCAACTGTCTCTAGTTGGTTTTGTTTGCTCATCATAAGTGATTGCCAATTTTGTAGAGAAATTTGTTTCATATTGTTTCATAATTGAACTTATCTCCTTATCTTTAGCAAAAATATCTATGTATGAATATATAATGTTTTCTGCTTCTTGTTTTTTGTTATCTTTTATGAGTATTTGGATCTTTGCACGAAAACCTAGTCTTAAAATATCACCGATTTTCCCTCTTCTTGTGCTTAGTGTTATGAGTTCACCAAGTGTAGTTTGGATTTTTTTTATATCACCTTCAAGGGCATATTCTTCACATTTATGCATCAGTTTTGACCAGTGTTTTTGTAGAAGCTGACCTAACTCTGTGGAGTTAAGATGTTTATGTATATCTAGTAGTTCGTAGCAGGATTTAAAGTTGTTATTTTCATAGGCATTTTGAAGGATTTGTATATCTTTGGAATTTGCATATAGTTGTAAAACCTCCTCTTTTAATTCAGCCATATTTTCAATTTTGGATAGATATTTTTTTGCTTTAGCTATTTTTGCTTTTTTTATATAGGATTTTGCTTTTTGTAGATACTCCTGAGCCTCTTTAATTAGAGTTTTATATGTTGGTATTTGTGTAAAAAGTTTATTCTTTAGAGCTAGTTTATTGAGTGTTTTATAATCTTTTTTCTCTATCGCTTTTAGAAATTGCAGGAATTCTTTGTTTTGTTTTAAAATTAGCTGTATGCTTTGTCTTTTTGAGAGAATTGTCATATATTGACTTAAGCATAATTTTGCATTTTCCTCTTTGTTAAGCAATATCTGTCGTTGAGCATTTTTAAAGGCTTCTTTCCAAGCTTTTTCCATCCTTTTGTATTGCCAAGTATATTGTAAAGCAGGGTATTTAGTTGCCATTGCATAAGCTAAGATTAGTTTTTGTTCTGAGAAGTGTGATTGAAATTTTGGATAGTTTTCAAATGCTATAAATAGATTTTTAATCTCATCTTTTTTTTGTTTTGTATGTTTAAACATCTCTGTAAGTTGAAGAGCCAACTCTTTATTATGATGAATAAGTGCATCAACTGCTTTTAAATAAATCTCTTGATACTTTTTTTCAAGTTCCTGATGTTGTTTAGAATCTTTTAGCATTGGTTCTTTTTCTATCAGTTCGTAGGCTTTATCTAAGGAATTATGGAGTATAAGAGAGTTTAGTTTCTCTACATTTGGAAGTTCTATTTTTATGATTTGAGTTTTATCAAAAGCGATTATAAGTGTTTCTTTATTGATAATTGTAACTTTATCTATATCTGCTCCTAATTCTATATAATTTGCATCTATAAGTTTAAAATTTTTAATATCAAAAATAGCTATATTTTTTTGTGAAGTAACCATGATATAGTTTGGATTTGGCATTATTAGTATTTGTTGTATTTTTCTAAAAGGGCTATTTAGTCTTTTGTATGAATGAATATTTGTTAATGAAATTATGTCTATATCTCCATCAATATTTCCACTTATAAGTGTATTGTTGTTTAAAAAACATAGAGCATCTATTTTAGATTTTGTATGTGTTATTACATTTATATCTGCTTCAGATAGTAGGTCTGTTACAAAGATAGCACCGCCATATCCACTACATGCTAATTGAGTATCGTAAAATGCAAATGCACTAACATAATTTGTTTTGATTTTTGAATAGTTTATAGGTTTATCATATGGAAATGAACATAATCTTGATAATAAAAGAGAACCATTATATCTATACTGAAGCACTCTACCGTTTGAACTTCCTGCAATAATATAGTTTGAAGATGGGTCAAATGAGATAATCTCTATTTTTTCATTTTCAGTATCTATTCTTTTTAATAATCTTTTTGTTGGCATGTGGACTATGTATATGATTGTACTATTTGCAAATGCCAAGATTTCTGTATTTTTAGAAAAACATATAGCTGTTGTTTTTTCATTTAGGTATTCACTTACAAGATTGAGTTTTATGGTACAGTTTTTGTAAGAAAACAGTTTTATCCCATCTAGTTTGGTGGCATAAGCAACTAGGTTATGTTCTAGTGCAGTTAATTGTGTTATATCTGAACGAGTGCTTAAGCATTTACATATTTTTCGCATCTATACTCCGAGAAAAATATTATAAGTAAAAAAAGTAGTGTATAGGCTGAAACTGAGGTTAATAGGAAAGTTTTGAGTTATTTTCGCTTATAAAAAGCGAAAATAATAACTCAAAGATTGATTAGCAAGATGGAACATTTCCACTGTCACTACCAAATTCTTTGAAGAAGTCATGGTAATGTTTAAGATATTTGCTTTTAAGAGCTTTATCTTTTACTTTTGGACATACTTTTTTGATTTCAGCTTTAAGCCCATCACCTGAACCTAACTCATCCCACTCATCTTGAGTATGTTTACCAGCCATTTCAGCACCAGAAAAACCACACGCTTTTTTAAGCTTTTTACTATAAAGTTTTTGACCTTTAGCAACATCGGCATTAACAGTTGTTGCACCTAAAGCTAAAAGTAGTGTAGCACCTAATGCAATTTTAACAATTTTGTTCATTGTCTCTCCTTGAAATTTTGTATATTTTATCTTATAAAAAATAAAAGTATTATTTAATATAAAATTAGTTTATTATATTTATACTAAAAGTAACACTATAAATATTAAAACTCTTAGCTACTGCTAAGAGTTTTTTTAATGATGAGCTTCCTCATCAAGATCAAATGCTTTTTCAGCAACATAGTATAGTAAAAAACATACACCTAAAGCACCTACGGCAATAGCCCATTCAACTGAAGATGGAAAATATTCTATCCAAGTTGGAGCTAATTGATACTCTTTTGTTTTTAACATTTGCATCGGTGCCATTTGTGCAAAATGTACCATATCGTTTCTCATCAAAAAGATAGAGATTAAAGCTGGAATTGCTGCAAAGAACAGAGCTTTAATAGCTTTACCTTTACTAACTAAAATAATAACAAAAGGGATAGCCCATGCAAACAACATCTCTATCCAAAAAGAACTTGTTCCAATGATTTTCATCATTGTATCAGCTCTCTCTGGCATACCACCATAGATAGCTGTCATCATTCTCCACCATTCAAAGAACATAGTAACTACCAAAAGTAGTCCTAATATTTTTGCTAATTTAACTAATGTTACTTCAACTTCTTCTGGAAAGTTTAATTTATGTTTAAAACCATATATCATAAACATAAAGAATGCTCCTGCAACAATAGCAGTTAATAGGAAATATAAAGGGATAAAAGGTCCGTTTGCTATTGGTCTTGCAACTAAGTATGCAAATACAGAACCAAGTGTTGTAAATGCTGAAATATCAGCAATCAATCCACCAATCCCAAATCTAACAGCCCATTTATGATCGCCTCTAAGTGCAAATCCAAACTCAAGGATGATAAATGTTAAAACTAAACCATATAAAGTACCCATCCACCAGATTGCAGAAGTTGTACCAGGAGTTAAAATATTGTAAATCATCATTGTAACTGGGTGTCCAATTTCACTAAGAATAATAATGAAACCTGGTAGTAGTGTGATAATTGCCAACAGTGTTGTTCTCTTTCCAATATGATTAAACTCTTTTATGCCAAATACATGCCCAAATGAAGCTATAACACATAGTCCTGTACTGGTTCCAACAAAGAATATATATCCAGAGATTAATAATCCCCACGGATGTTCCCTTGTAACATTATATGCATGGTGTCCATGTATTAAATATTGAGTAAGCCCCCATACTAATAGAAGTAACAATCCTATAATCATGAAAGATACTAGTATATTTAAAGGAGTCTTTTTAAAACCCAACAGTGATTTTATAGAAAAATCTTCCTTGATAGGAACAATTTTATTAACTAATTCTCTTAAAGCCATTTTAACTCCTTTCTTATGTTAGGTAAAATAATTTTGGTTTAGTACCAAGGTGTGATTTAAGAGAGAAATGCTCTCTAGTTCTTAGTAGTTCACTAATTTCACTGTTTGGATCATCCAAATCACCAAAAATTCTTACTTTCGTAGGACAAGTATTTTGACATGCTGTTGTAGTTTCACCACGAGCCAATCTTGTATCTGAACAGAAAGTACATTTATCAACAGTCATTGTTCTATCATCAACATATCTTGCATCGTAAGGACAAGCATTCATACAGTAACTACATAAAATACATTGATCCGCATTTACTCTAACAACACCATTTTCATCATAGTATGTTGCATTTGTTGGACAAACTTCTTGACAAGGAGCATTGTCACAATGTTGACACTGACTTGGCATAAACGCAGCATGAGATATATCTAAGTTTGGCCATACCCCACTCATCTCATTTTGTCCTACCCAGATTCTGTGCTTATCAGCACCGAGTAAAACACCATTTTCCTCTTTACAAGCTACTTCACAAGCTTTGCAGTTGATACAATTTTTGTAATCAAGTGCCATTCCATATCTAGCCATAAATTACACCTTTCTTATTTCTACATTTGTTTCATGTAATGATGCAGAGCCATACACATTTTCTACAATATCTTCAATTACTGCATTGTCATTACCACCATTTTTGTATGCCCAAGTAAGTGCTTCACTCTCTTCACCAAATCCGTGAACAAAAAATACCTGTTCTGGACCGATTTTTTCAGTAGGATAGGCTTTAATAGTTATTTTACCTGTTCTACTTGAAACCTCTACTGTATCACCAAATTTAATACCTCTTTTTTCTGCTATTCTTTTATTTATCCATATATAATTTTCAAAAATAAGATCATGAAGCATCGCATTGTTAGCTGTACCACTTTGAGTAAATTGTGCATGACGACCAGTAAGCATTCTAAATTTGCCATCTGGCACAGTATAGTTATACTCATCCCTCCATACAGGCATAGGGTCGGTTCCTTTTTTTGCAAGATTGGGAATATTACATTCAATTTTTCCACTTGGTGTTTTCGGTTTACCACCACGAACACTATAAGCTTTTTTATTTTCAGGGTAATATTGGAATTTATTTGCTCCAAGTTGTTTAAAGTCTGTTCCCATATCTGGATAGAATACACCATGTTTATGTAGATGATGAGCTGCTTCTTCACCATAAACTGAAGCTACCATATGATGGTTTATCTCTTCTTGAGAGTTTTTAAATGGTATTCTCATATCAAATTCTGCAAAAGTTTCCTCTTCACCATCTTCTTCGATAGCCTCTTGAGCATCTTCATCATATTTTTTAGTGATTTCCCATAAAGGTTTAGTAATTTCGTTAGTTAAACCTCTCATAATATCGATAACTGGTTTTGTATCAAACATAGGGTCAATAACCTTGTTTCTTTGAGCGATTGATGGTTCAACTCCACCAAAAGTTTTCACAGGGTCAGTTCTTTCTAGGTATGTACACTCAGGAAGTACAACATCAGCATACATTACTGTATCAGATGGCATTGTATCAATAGCTACAACCAGTTCCATTTTTTTAAGCATTTGAGCTGTTTTTGTAGGATTTGGCATATTTAACATAGGATTGTGTTTATATATGAACATACCTCTTACTTTATAATCTTGCTTATTATCTACAAAATCATTTCTCCAATTTACCCAAGAACTTCCAAGGCTAGACTCTGCTTGTGCATACATTGGTTCGATTACTTCATGCGCACCAAGTTTTAACTTTTTACCAAATACAAGACCACCTTTAGTGTCTATACCACCGCCAAGTGCTTGAAAAATTGCCATTGCACGACGAAGTTGAAAATCATTGTTAGAGAATGTACTTCTTCTACCTGGATAATATACAGCTTTTGGAGCATGAGCCATAAACTCTCTTGCCATTTCGTATATCTCTTTTGCTTTTATGCCTGTAATCTTTTCAGCCCATTGAGGAGTGTATTTATTTGTAAGTACGCTATTTTTATACTCTTCAAAACCATTAAAATACTTAGCAACATATTTTTTATCATACAAATCTTCTGTAAGTACAACATGTGTAAGAGCAAGAACAAGTGCAAGGTCAGTACCAGGTTTAATAGCTAACCATTTATCAGATTTTGCAGCTGTATGAGTAAATCTAGGATCTATACAAATAAGTTTTGCACCACGACCTTTTGTTCTCTTAAATCCATCCATAGTATCAGGAGTTACGATAGCTTCAGCTCTGTTTGCACCAGCCATAATAATATATTCTGCATTTTCTAAATCAGCAGGAGCATAAGCACCTATAGTTACACCATAGCCCGAAACAACAGTTTGCAAACACAATGTTGCATGATTTAACCAGTTTGCAGAACCAAATGCTCCATAAAAAGTTTTGAAAGTATGTTCTGCCATACCTTCACCAGCACAAAATAAAAATGAAGAACGATTATCTTTTTCTTCATCAAGGATTTTTGCCATCCCTGGAAATTTATCTGTTCCGTTCAATATTGCTTTGTAAGCTTCATCCCAAGTAACTCTTTTGAATTTACCCTCACCTTTTTCACCAACTCTAATCATTGGATATTTAAGACGGTCTGGATCATAAAGTGCTTGAAGACCGGCATTTCCTCTTGCACATAACATGTTTCTGCTTTTTGGAAAAGCTGGATTTGGATTTAGTTTTGTAACAACTCCATCCTCAATTCTTGCAAGTGCAGCACACTTGTTAACACACATTTCACAAAGTGTTGCTACCTCTACTGCTTCTCCTGTACTCGTTTTTGTTGTAATTGAACTTGGTGCATGACCTTTTGTCGCACCATGACTTGAACCATGTTCGTTAGATAAAAGATTTGTAGCCACTGTTGCACCGACAACACTCATAGCTACAGTTCCTTGAAGAAATTTTCTTCTTGAAATTTCTACTTCCATAAACATTACCCCTTTCGCATAATTTTCTAAAATAACCTTTCTTCAGTTTAACTGATACTGATGAAAGAATTATAGATTTAAGCATTGTAGTTTAATTTATCTTATAATCAACTTTAATTAATATTTAATTTAAGTATAAGAAAAAACTATATGATAATACTAGGTTATAATATAAATTAATTTTGCTAATAGTGTTGTTTTTTGAGGAAGTCTAATAATGGTTTATGGTTAAGTTTGTTAATCTATTGTTAATCATTTTTAATTTAGCTTAGGAGTTATAATGTCTATACAAAGAAGAGATATTTTAAAACTTCCGTTTTTAATGCTTGGTGCTACTATGATAGATGGCGTGGCAAAAGATGTAGAAGATAGTGTAAGTTTAAAGAAAAAGATAAAAGTTGTCATTGTCGGTGGTGGTTTTGGTGGATTGACTTTTGCTAAAAAATTTAAAATTTTACAAAAAGATGTAGAAGTGACTGTTATAGATAAAAATGAGATTTTTATGACAGGTCCTATGTTTAATCTTCTGATAGGTGAAGTTGAAAATATTAGTTTTAACACCATTATACACGATAGAATAAAACCTGCTTTGAAATATAATTATAATTTATTGCATGCAGAAGTTTATGATATTAACAGAGTTATAAAAAAAGTTCATACAACTAAAGGTGTAGTTGATTATGATTATCTTATCTTATCTCCGGGTATCGCTTATGATTATGAAAAGCAGTTTTCATCTTGGGATAAAACTAAAATTTTAAGAGCTAAGATGGAAGCTCCTTCGGCATTGATTCCAGGAAGTGAATTTGTAACACTTATGGAAAATCTTAAAAATTTAAAGGGGGGAGATATTGTCTTAAGTGTTCCTCTTGGTGATTACAGATGTCCACCTGCTCCTTATGAAAGGGCATGTATGTTTGCTCAATATATACGAAATCATAAATTAAAATCAAAAGTGATAGTGATAGATAACTACTCAAGACCAGTTTCAAAAACAGAAGCATTTGAGGAGGCTTTTAGGGATGTATATCCAGATATTATTGATTATCGTGGAGATTGTACCATAGAAGATGTTGATTTTGATGCTAAAAAAGTTATCTATTCTTATTGGGGAAAGGGTAGCAGTGATGATGGTGATACGAAAGAGGTTAAGTATGAGTTGTTAAATCTTATCGCCAACAATAAAGCAAGTGAAGTTATAAAGATGGCAAAAATCAAAACACTTGGTTGGGGATCTGCAAAACTTAAAGCTCCAACTTATCAATCTGTAACAGATGAAGATATATATGTGATAGGGGATTGTGTAGGCTATGCTTTTCCTGAGAGTGCTCAGATGGCAAACTCTATGGCTTCCATTTGTGCTAAACATCTTTCACAAAGGATAAATAAAGAGAAAATAACATCAGACATGCCAGGAAATATTTGTATATCTATGATAGATACAAATCCAGATGAAGCTGTAAGTGACTCACACAATATCGATTTTAATGGTAAAAAATTTAATGTTGTTAGATATATGCCTTATGATAAGGATACACACAAATATAGAAGTAATGCACTCGCTCAAACACTTTTTGCGTGGTATGGCGGTATTATGAGTAATATTTTGGATTAAAGAGAGGAGGTACGACTAAAGTCGTACCTCCTAGTAGTTTTTAGTATCTGTATCTGAAATAAACACGGATGTCTTGAGCAGTATCTATTGCATTTGGATTGTCAGATATTTTTACAGGTGTTCCAAAGTCACCCATAAAACCTTGAGAACCAGTATAATCATAATCTAAATAAGTATATCTAACTTGCATAGTGAACATTTTATCAATAATAGGTTGTGTCCAATAAGCCTCATAAGCGTTACCACGAACAGCTAGTTTTGAACCTATCATGGTATCTTCACCATAAGTGAATGGTCTCCAATATTGTGAACCATGGTTATATTCCATACCAAATTTACCACCAGTTAAGTTTGGTGTTTGAAGACCTACATAGATAGAATCTCCACTCTCTCTTTTTGTTGAACCCATCATAGCTTGGTTGCTTTTTGGATCTGATTGACTCCATGCATAAGAGGCAAAGAAAGTTGTTTCATCTAAAAAGTCATTAATTTCATCACCAATACCTGCAATTTGGAAAGATAGAGCAGCCCCATCCATATCTCCATAAGTTTTCATTGTATCATCATCATGATCATATCTATTATTTTTATTTGCATCTTTCATGCCTAAAACATTTACAGCTTTATAGTATTTAGCAAAAGCAGTGTATTGACCATTATCATACATTTTAGCTATTACACCTATAAGATCCATGTTGCTTAAGCCACCATTATCATCATAATCAGGGCTTGTCATGTTAAATCTTGAACTTGCATTTGTTAAACCACGACCAAGACAAACTTTAAGGTAACTACCTTCAAGTAAATCATCTGTTTTCATAGTAACACTTGCACCATCAAATTCCATGTTAATAATATGACCAATAGGTGATTTTGCTTTATCATCATCTCTTAAGTTAACTAAGAAACCATTTGTAGCTGGACGACGACCAACACTTACAGTCCAGTCTCTACCAAAAGCACTTGGTGACCAGAACCAGTAAGCTTCTCTTACTCTTACTTTGTCATCTGTTGAGTTTTCATTTACAATCCAGTCAAAAGTATCAAATCCTTGACCTGTTCCCCTTTGCTTATAACTAGCACCAAAAGCTTTGTTAAATGCTAATTGACCTTTAAACATCATACTATCAGTTGGAGCATAGCCCATATTTAACCATAATCTCATAGAATAAATACCATTTGAGTAATTTTTATTTTTACTTTTGTACTCTATATTATCATAAGAAGTTCTAAAATCAACATCAAATTTTATGTTATCTTTATTAGCAAGTTTATTAACTGCTGAGATTTTCTTTTTGTTTTTGGTTTGACCTTTTTCTAGTTTAGCTATCTTTTTCTCAAGTGCAGATATTCTATCTGCATCTGATTTTGTA
>JAMOQK010000050.1 GCA_027064045.1 Sulfurimonas sp.
ATTATTGGAGATTTTCACTCCTCAATCTTTCCTCTCTATAATGAACTTAAAAATAATATATTTCACCATATTGTAGTAGATGATGATGCTTTTAGCGAAAGAAAAAAACACTTGCAAATAATTCAATCTCTAAAAGAGTTTAATCAAGAAAAAAATCTCAATATCGCTACAGAAGCTTTTTCAGTAGATGAAGATTCTCAAACAAGCATAGATAAACTCATACAACGTATAGAAAAGCTAGAGCCAAATCTCTCTAATGTCTATATAAATATAACAGATGGACTTGCAAATATTGGTTTATTACTTTCAATGAAGCTTTTAAACAAAGGTGCAAAATTTTTAAGCTATGATATGTATGAAAATAGCTATAACATTACAACAAAAGATGGTATGTCAAATAAAACGCTACAAACTTCTCTCACTATTTCAGAACATTTTAAACTCAAAGGCTTTGCTATTGAATCATCACAAGACAAAGAGTTTGCACATAAATACAAAAGAGAGATTCTTGAGCTTTTCAATAATTACACACATGAACTAGAACTCTTAAATAAAGATATCAGCAAACAGAAACTCTTACATACAAACCAATATCCAAGAGCTTATCAGCTTATTAAAAGCATGAAACTTGATCTTATCAAAGATGCCAAGATAATTACAGGAGGACTTTTTGAATATTATGTTTATCTGCAACTTCGAGATTTCCCTTTTGATGATATAGAAGTAGGCTTTATCATAAAACAGGCTATTAATAAAAAAATCAATATTGTTAATGAGTTTGATATTTTACTCATGAAAAACAATCATCTTCATATGATTGAGTGTAAATTTAGAAAAAACAGCAATAAAAATGAACTTATCTACAAATATGCATCTCTAATCCATATTATTGATGATGATAGCAAAATTATGATTCTTACAAATGAATCACCCTATCAACAAAATATTTATGATTATCAAGACCATAGACTAGCTCCACATAGGAGAGGATATCTTCATAATATCTCTTTACGTGGTTCTATTATTCATTCTAAAAATGAATTTTTAGATGAGGTAAAATCTCTCTTTCTTAACTAAATTTTGCAAAAAAGTACTTACAACAAAAGAAATTTCGTGTAACAATTACAGGCAAAAATTATATTTTTATAACGGCAACTTCTATAAAATTATAGAAGTTGCTGTTTTAGAGATGGCATCGTAAAAGATCTCAAAATTTTTTTATTTGTTCTGAGGACTTTGCACTTCATCCAACATATCATCTAAAAGTACAAAAAGTTTATTTGACGCTTCTTCCATCTCTTTTAGATATTTGATAATAGTCTCTTCATTTTCTAAACGTTTATCTTCATCTTTAAAATATGTTAAACAATGAAGAACATCATCATGCACAATTTTATGCGGTGTTAAAAGATCTCTATATGCATTTGTTTTACCAAAACGCTCTTTGGCATCACCTTCATACCATTTACCGAGTCTACACTCTGTATGAGAACCAAATGTTTTACTTGTATCAGCTTCTACTATCGTATCATAAGTATTTGATTTATAGATAATATGATCAATTTTTACTAAAACAACAAAAACTCTGTTTTGCATATCTACTATCTCTTTTGCCATAGTTCCAGCTTCTTCATTTAGCTCAGTCATTACTGTGTTAAAATTATCTACAGAAGAAGAAGCTTCATCGGCCAATGACATCATTGTTTCTGATTTTTCCAAGATTGTGCCAG
>JAMOQK010000051.1 GCA_027064045.1 Sulfurimonas sp.
GATGAAAAAAGTCACTCAATGCACGGTGTGGCGATTTTGACTGTCTTGGAAAAGTGAACTGTTTTATCACTCTACCCATAACATTTTCCAATGGCTCACGATTTATCTCATCATCAGAGTTGTAACCCTCACTCTCATCAAAAATCAAAAGAGTATTATCATCACTTCTACAAGGCCAATAACCATAGATAATAGTAGGTTCAAAAAGTTTCTCATCCAAAAATCGTTTTTTTAGTTTTTCATAAGCTGGATACACCACCTCATCTAGTTGTTTCTCGTAAGCCTCTTTACTCATACCCTTTGAGCTGTACCCCCATCGTGATTTAAAAAGCAATCTATGATTTACCCATTCAAAAGCCATCTCTATCTGTGTTTGAGTGAGTTTTATCTCACGGCGACCCCAAAAAGGTGGAGTTGGTACTTTTACATCTCTCTTTGGCATGTGAAGTTCTTCAAAAGGGGGGATAATTACTTCCTTTTTTACTTTTTGTTCAATCTCTGGTGCATCTGGATGTAAGTTTGTATCAAAGTTTCCAGCCTCTATACGACTCATAGCAGTTACCCCATCAAAAGCATCTTTACAATAAAAGATAGGTCCATCATAATAAGGGCGACAAAAATCATCTATAAATGAACGAGTCAGTGCGGCACCACCCAAAAGAACAGGGATTTTAATCCCCTCTTTTTGCATAGTTTCTAAGTTTTCTTTCATAACCTGAGTTGATTTTACCAAAAGACCACTCATACCAAAAGCACTTATATGCCCCTCTCTCATAGCTTGTATGAACTCCTCAAGCTCCACTTTTATCCCTAAGTTTCTTACTTTAAAACCGTTATTTGAAAGTATGATGTCCACAAGATTTTTACCAACATCATGCACATCACCCTTAACAGTTCCAAGTGCTAAAGTAGTATCGACCTCTTTTTCAATCTTTGGCAAATATGGGTTAAGGTGATCAACTGTTTTTTTCATAGTCTCAGCACTTTGAAGTACAAACGGCAACTGCATCTGCCCACTTCCAAAAAGCTCACCAACCACTTTCATAGCGTCTATAAGTATCTCATTTACAATTTTCTCAGGTGCTATTTTATGACGAACTTCTTCAACCAAAGGTATCATCCTCTCTTTATCGCCATCCATCAAAAGTTTAGCGATTTTTTCCTCATCACTCATTGCCAGATATTCGGCATCCTGCTCATCTGTATTTATAGCTTCTTTTGTACTAAAATGCTCTATAAATCTAAAAAGTGGTTCTTCCCCTCTGTTAAAAATGAGATTATTACAAATCTCTTGATCTTCTTGGGAGATTTTATTAATGGGAATTATGTGTTTAACATTGATAATAACACTTGTAAGCCCAGCCTCAACACAATGGTGCAAGAACATAGAGTTTAGGTATGGTCTAGCATCTTTGTCAAGCCCAAAAGAGATGTTACTTAGTCCTAAAACTGCTCCAACTTCTGGATGTCTAAGTCTCAGTTGTCGTATCGCTTCTATGGTGTTGATACCAGCATCAAAATACTCCTCATCCCCACTCGCCAAAGTAAAGGTAAGCACATCAAAAACCAAATCTTCTTTTTTTAGTCCATGTCTGTTGGTAGCAAGGTCTATAATCCTATCGGCAACTTCAAGTTTTTTCTCAACTGTTTTTGCCATCCCTTTTTCATCTATGGTTAAACAGACAAGCGCAGTTCCAAACTTCTTAGCTAAAGTACAAACGGCATCAAACTTGTCCTCTCCATCTTCAAGATTTACGGAGTTTAGGATAGGTCGCCCACCTATATTTTTTAGTGCAGTTTCCAAGCCTTTGGTCTGGGTGGAATCTGGCATAAGAGGGATGGATATTTTTTGGTTATACATCCCCATAACTTCGTTCATATCTTTAGTTTCATCTCGTCCTGCAAAACCAACATTTACATCTATAACATGCGCACCTGCTCTTACTTGTTGTTGGGCAACACTTAAAGTTCCCTCGTAATCTTCAGCTAAAAGAAGTTCACGAAACGCTTTACTTCCTGTTGCATTACTTCTCTCACCCATCAAGAGTGGAGCTGGTTGCTGTTTTAACTCGACAGTATTGAAAAGTGAAGCTAAAGAGTTTGGATGAGTTCCACATGCCATCTTTGGTGTTTTTGAGCTTACTCTATCTACCAAAGCTCGTATATGTTGAGGCGTTGTTCCACAACATCCACCCAAAAAGCTTACACCGTCAAACTCTAAAAAAGCCTCCTGTTTATCTGCAAACTCATCTGGTCCCATTGGGTAATATGTGTAACCACCACGATTTTGAGGAAGTCCTGCATTTGCATGAACACTTATGGGCTTGTGCCAAAGTTCACTTAAAGTTTTTACATGTTTTAAAACCTGATCAGGTCCTGTTCCACAGTTAAAACCAAGACTTAAAATATCAAACGGCTCCATAATAGTAGCGATAGTTTGTGCATCTGTACCAATAAGCATAGTTCCACTAAGTTCTATCGTTACGCTGACCATGATTGGTATCTGGGTTTTTTTCTGTCTGTTTGCTTCTTCACAAGCATGAAGGGCCGCTTTTATCTGAAGTGGATCTTGAGCAGTTTCAATTAAAAATATATCTACCCCACCATCAATAAGAGCTAAACAAAACTCTGTATAACCCTCATACATTTTATCGTAAGTTATATGTCCGAGTGATGGAAGTTTTGTTCCAGGTCCCATACTTCCCAAACAAAATCTTGGATGCTTGGGTGTACTAAACTTTTCACACTCTTTTTTAACCAACTCTGCTCCAGCACGAGTTAATTCATAAGCTCTGTGACCTATGTCATACTCATCTAAAACCCAACTAAACGAACCAAAAGTATTGGTCGTTATAAAGTCAGCTCCAGCAGTTAAATAAGCATGAAAAATCTCCTGCATAACATCTTGGCATGTGACATTTAAAAGTTCATTACAACCTTCATTACCTTCCCATGCTTCTTTTGGGATTTTATCATCCCTTTGTTGCAACTGTGTACCCATCGCACCATCTATGATGAGTGGGCGTTTTTTAATTGTGTCTAAAATATATTGTTTTGTTGTCATGAGAAGGATTTTAACAAAATTGAGCATAAAAATCGCTTTTTAAAAAAATAGTATGTTAACAATTAAGTAAAACATTAGTTTTTGACGAAAGAAAAATGACATTTTCTTGACTATTTTCGTCAGTTTAGACTATAATGACGATGAAATTCAATAGTACGAGAGGTTTTATCGTTAAAATGGTTGTTGCTTATATCCGTCCAGATAAATATTTTGATGCTGCTCATGATCAATTACAGTTGATAAATTCTTATGCAATGCAAAAAAATCTTACTATTGATGATGAATTTATTGATCAAACTTCACAAAATAAAAGGCTTCAAGAACGCCACAATGTCACAACTTACTTTCAAAGTAAAAGAGGTGAAACATTATTGGTTTATGATGTATGGGTACTTAGTACAAATATGGAAGATCTCATTGAGATGATTAGTTGTTTATTGAAACATGATTTTAAGATCCATTTTATTAAACAGGGTGTTGTTATTTCGCAACAAAGCAGTACAATGTTAGTCTTAGGGTTGCTAGATCAACTTCGAGTAAAATTACAACAAGAATCTAAAAGGATGATTGGTCGTCCCAAAGGTTCAAAATCAACCTCAAAATTTGACAAATACATAAGTGAAATTATCACTTATATAAAAGAGAAAAAAAGTGTTAGTGAGATGGCAAGGCTTTTGGGCGTCAGCAGAAGTTCACTGAAAGACTTTATAGATTCAAGAGAGTTAAAACAAGTTGCTTTTGGTTCACTATTGCCAAAAACACCAAAAAATGCAGAACAGAAAGTTATAGACAACATAACCTGCACAGATAATCTAAATTTACAACTAGGAGAAAAGTAATGAGTAAAGAGAAAAAAGGTATAAAAATACCTACACCTTGGAGGATTAAACGGTATTATGTTTACATAGCAGCTACTATGGTTGCTTTGATTTTACCGTGGATAAAAGTAAACGGAAACCATTTTTTCCTGCTTAGCTTTGATAAACTAAAACTTCATTTGGCTTTTGTTCAGTTTGATATGCAAGAACTTTATTTGATGCCATTTTTACTTATGATGATGTTTTTAACCATCTTTGGTATGACAGTTATGGGTGGTCGTGTTTTTTGTGGATGGGTTTGTCCTCAAACAACTTTTCGTGTAATTTATCGTGATTTAATCGAAACAAAACTTTTAGGTCTCAGAAAAAGAATTAAAAACAAACAACAAGAACCAGATATGAACAAACCAGAAAATAAGGTTAAAAAAGCTATTGCTATTGCTATTTGGTCTGTTTTGGCTTTTATAGCTGGTGCTGACTTTATATGGTTTTTTGTTCCACCTGAAGACTTTTTTAAATATCTTGGAGATTTCAATAACCACTTGATCACCTTTGGTACAGTTATCGGTATAGCAGTCTTTTTAATCTATGACATTGCTTTTCTGAAAGAAAACTTTTGTATATATGTTTGTCCCTACTCTCGTATTCAGTCAGTTTTATATGATGACCATACAGTTATGGCACTTTATGATATGCACCGTGGTGGTCACATCTATGATGGGCATGAAAAGAAATTTAGCAAACAAAAAGATTTAAGAGAAGCAGAACCAAACTCTGAATGTACGGCATGTGAGAGCTGTGTAACTGTTTGTCCGACACATATAGATATTCGACAGGGTCTTCAACTAGAATGTATCAACTGTTTAGAGTGTGTTGATGCTTGTACGACCGTTATGGGTAAACTTGGAAAACCATCACTTGTTACTTGGTCAAGTGATTATGAGATAGTAGATCAAAAAGGTAAAACTAAATATTTCCGTCCTAAAATTTTAGGTTATATGGGACTTATAGTTGCTTTAGCTTGTATCTTAGGATACTTAGGAACTACAAAAGAACATATGTTGTTAAATGTGAACAAAGAAACGAGACTCTACTCAACTAAACTTTTACCAAATCATAAAATAAGAGTAGATAATGCGTATGAATTTTTACTTCAAAATACTGAAAATGACAATATGAAATTTTACTTTGAAGTTATCCCTCCAAAAGATATAAAAGGTAAAATCACCATTGCTAAACCAAACAAAGCATTTAGAGTTGTACCAGGAATTAAAAAGAAAAAAATCGTTGTTCTTAGAACAACTGATACTTTGGTTAAAAATGATAGAAAAGATACTATCATCCCTATCACTATCCATGCATATGCACTCGATAAAGATGGTAAACCTAGTAAGAAAATCTCTGTTCTCAGACATACAACTTTTGTATTCCCTAAAACAGCTATTTTAGAAAAAGCAAAAGAGTAAACCAGCTCATATAAATTTATAAGGAGTGCAATATTGCCCTCCTTATAGCAATATAACAAAGGTTTTGTTATAACAAAAATGGTTACAGCAACTTTTTAATAAAACTCTATAATAAAAAACTATATAATAGACATCTAAAATCTCATAAAGGAGTCCGTTTAGATGTCTTACCTACCAAATACACTAAACTCTTTTTGGCTCTGGAGAGAAATATCTTCAAAACTCGGTGTATCAAATCCTGCTTACAAATATTGGAAAAATACACCAAACCTTAAACTAAATAACAAATATATATTCCTTCAAAAAAACACTCTTCCAACAAAATATGAGTATATAGAACCAGCATTAACGGATCTATCTGGGCATCTTCCCATAAAATTTGCATCAGATAGACTTCATGTCAATGAGCATATATTTTCATATGAAAAAATGAAATTATATAAAGAGTTTGAGTACAAATTTGTTGAGGATGTAAAGTTTGTAAATATTAAAAAATTTTTTAGAGAAAATGGTATAAAAGTTAATAAAAATTCCATTATCCAACTTGGAAAAACAAAAGATTTGGAGTTTAGTGCCACTAGCACTTTTTATAATCTAAAAGATGATTATGGGATTGTGGTGTACGACTGATGAATACATTTTTTATTGAGTTTCGTGATCCCCTTTTTGGCATTATAGTCTTTTTTGTTTTAGTGTTTATTATTACATTTTTTTCATATTGGTACAACAGATTTAGAACAAAAGAGGATTACAGACATTTAGATAAATTTTTAAGACAATTCCGTTCACCACCAACTCAAAAAGAACTAGAAATTCTTATAACAAGTGGGGAGTTAAGTCAAAAATCGTGGTTACTCTTGGCACAATCATATTTTAAAAATGGTGATTATGAAAAAAGTATAGAGATATACAATGAGATTTTAAAAGTTAAAGATATATATAACTACCGAGATACCATGTTTTTACTCGGTAGGACATATTTTAAGGCTGGTTTCTTACAAAGAGCAAAACAAATCTTTTTAGAGATACTAAAAAACAACCCTAGAACCCCACAAGCACTAGATTATCTTCTTTTAGTTTATGAATATATGAGAGAATATGACCTTGCATTAGAAGTTTTAGACTCTTTAAGTGAGCTAAATAAAGAGAGGGAAAGTGACAGAGCTTATCTTAGATCTTTATCTATTTTAAATGATACGCAAACTTCAAATGAAGAAAAAATAACTTCACTTTTAGAGATATACAAACAAACTCATCAACTTACATACATGGTGTTTGAGTATCTTTTTCGTGTAAATCCAAAAATAGCATGGGAAAATTTTGACAGTTCAAAAAGTGAGTTACTCACAGATATACTATGGCATGTGGACAAAAAAGATTTGAATTTTGATATAATTTCAAAAAATGGATACCTCAGGGAGCTTTACACTGCTCGTGGAGATGTGGAACTTGCAAACAAAAGTTCTGTTTTTGAGTTTGATGTTCTTATAAACCTAAAAACAAAAGCCAATGCGACGCTTAGTTTTGAATATATTTGTGATAGCTGCAAACAGATATATCCGTTTGCATTTAACCGTTGTTCACACTGCCATGCCATAGATAGTTCTAAGGTGGAGTTTAGTTTGAGTAAAAATTATTATAGGGATTTTAGTGAAGAAAATAACTCTTTTCAGTGATGGAAGTGCTTTAGGCAACCCAGGTCCAGGTGGATACGGAACAATATTGGTTTATGGCGACAAAGAAAAAATCATAAGTGGTGGAGAAAAACACACTACAAACAACAGGATGGAACTAAAAGGTGCTATTGAGGGATTAAAAGCATTAAAAGAACCTTGTGAAGTTGAAATAATTTCTGATTCATCATATGTTGTAAAAGGGATAAATGAATGGTTAAAGAACTGGATAAAAAGGGATTTTAAAAAGGTAAAAAATATAGACCTCTGGAAAGAGTATATAGAGGTTTCATCCCCACATGCCATAAAAGCTACTTGGGTTAGAGGACATAATGGGCATGTGGAAAATGAAAGATGTGATGAACTAGCTCGGGATGAGGCTGAGAAACAAAAAAAATTATTATAATGGAGAAATGATGAATAAAGATATAAAACTCTTAGAAAAGAGTTTAGGATATAAGTTTAAGGATAAAAAGCTCATTATCGAAGCGCTGACACATAAAAGTGATAAACAGCCCTACGATAATGAGCGATTGGAATTTTTAGGTGATGCTGTTTTAGATCTTATTGTTGGTGAGTATCTATACAAAAAGTTTAAAAAATCAGATGAGGGCAAACTCTCAAAAATCAGAGCTTCACTTGTAAATGAAACAGGTTTTGACAAACTAGCTCGTTACTTAAAACTTGGAGACTACATACGCCTCTCAATTGCAGAAGATAATAATGGTGGTAGAGAAAAATCATCTCTACTTTCAAATGCTTTTGAAGCAGTGATGGGAGCTATATATCTCGAAGCTGGATTAAAAACTGTAAATGATATAGCGATAGATTTGATAGAGAAAAACTATGAAGTTATCTCACTAGATTCACTTTTTAGAGACTATAAAACAACATTGCAAGAGTTAACACAAGCAAGATATGGGGTTACACCAGAATACAAAGTGATAGCAAGTAGAGGACCTGACCATTTAAAAGAGTTTGAAGTTGCTGTATTTGTAGAGGGCAAAGAGTATGCAAAAGCTCTTGGCAAAAGTAAAAAAATAGCACAGCAAAAAGCAGCCAAAAAAGCCATAGAGTTGTTGAAATAAAATGTAGTTTTATAAAAGGAAAAATATGAACAGTTTTGGAATGAGATTAAGATTTTCAACATTTGGCGAAAGTCACGGAAAGGCTTTAGGTTGCATACTCGATGGTGTACCTGCTGGACTTGAGATAGATGAAGAGTTTATACAAAGTGAGCTTGACCGTAGAAAACCTGGTAAAAGCGAGTTTGAGACTGCTAGAAAAGAGGCTGATAAAGTTGATATATTAAGTGGTGTATTTGAAGGTAAAAGTACAGGTACACCGATTGCTATGATTATCTACAACACTAACCAAAAAAGCAAAGACTACTCAAACATTAAAGATGTTTTTCGCCCCGGTCATGCTGATTTTACATACTTTCATAAATATGGTTTAAGAGATTACAGAGGTGGAGGCAGAAGTTCAGCTCGTGAAACTGCTGCAAGAGTTGCAGCAGGTGCAGTTGCAAAACTGATGTTAAAACAACTTGGTATTGAAGTTTTTAGTGGTATTTGTGAAGTTGCTGGGATAAAAAGTGAAGTTTTTGATTATCCACATGCCAAAGAGAGTATCATATATGCACTTGATAAAAACAAAGAAGATGCTCAAAAAGAGGCTATTTTAGAAGCTAAAAATAACCATGATTCAGTTGGTGGAGTTTCAAGAGTTGTTATAAAAAGCTCACCTATTGGGCTTGGACAACCACTTTACTATAAGCTTGATGGTGTTTTAGCAGATGCTATGATGGGGATAAATGCTGTAAAAGCTGTTGAGATTGGAGATGGAGTTTTAAGTGCTTCAACTCTTGGCTCACAAAACAACGATGCCATAAGAACAAATGGGTTTGAATCTAACCATGCAGGTGGAATTTTAGGTGGTATCAGCAATGGTGAAGATATAGTTATGAATGTATATTTTAAACCAACACCATCTATTTTTCAAGAGCAACACACCATAACTACTCACAACGAAGAGGTTGATTTTGCCCTAAAAGGGAGACATGACCCATGTGTTGCTATCCGTGGAACTGTTGTGTGTGAAGCTATGGCTGCTTTAGTTATAGC